>VFKY01000077.1 GCA_009885275.1 Verrucomicrobiota bacterium
AGCACTACGGTGCCATCCAGTTTCATTTTAAGCACCCGTTGTTGACCGAGGACGGCTGCATAGATGAATTCACCCGCGGCATCCTTTTTAATCACAAAACCGTGGAGAGTCCCGGGAGTTCCTGCGACATAGCGGAGAAATTTTCCTTCGGGACTGTAAACTTGGAGCCCGCCTTCTTTAGCGCCTTCTACGCTGACGTAGATGTTACCTTCAGAGTCGGTGCGAATTTCGCCATGTCCGTTACCGATCGTTTCCGAGCCGGGTGCAGGAGTGAGCCAATTGGGAGCAAATTCGTAATTTACTTGAGCGGTGACAGCACTACCAAGTGCTAGCGTAGTTAGGATGGATAGGGCGAGTATTCTCATGGGAGGTGATTTGAGCTAGATATGTATGCGTGGTCAATAGAATAAAGACGCAGGGGCATATTCTTATGGATACGAGGCGAGATTGTCCATTCTTCCCAGAGAGATGTTCTTTTATGAAACTACATGCTGGGTACTTTCATGGTCGAATAAATGCTTGGTAGCCAGATGAACTGGATTTGATGTCTTTGATGCTCCGATATTCTCTGCATACCTTGCCTTGCACTTGTCGCCGGTTTACGGAATCATGAAGCTCCCCCTGCGTTTTTAAAGACTCCTTTTTGATGTCCCTGCCTTTATCCATCTCCATCATCGCTTGCAATGAAGAGTTAAATCTTGCCCGTTGTCTGCGCAGTGCTGCGGACTTGGCGGAGGAGATCATCGTCGTGGATTCAGGATCGAACGACGGCACCATCGCGGTTGCGGAGAAGTTTGGCGCGAAAGTCGTTCATCAGGCCTGGCTGGGGTATCGCGATCAGAAAAATGTGGCACTGAATCTCTGCACCAAACCTTGGGTGTTGGCTCTTGATTGTGATGAAGAACTGTCCGTGGAACTGAAGCAGAGCCTCCTTGATTTTTTCAGTCAAGGCACTGCGGAAACTCATGATGGGGCGTGGTGTAATCGCAAGGTTTGGTTTCTCGGTCGTTGGATTATGCATGGCGACTGGTATCCAGATCGGAAGCTTCGTCTATTCCGCCGCGAAAAGGCCCGTTGGAGCGGGAGTCCTGAGCACGATTACATCGAGATGGAGGGGAAAACCCTGTCGCTGCGTGGCGACCTGCATCACTACTCCTTCCCGACGATGAATCGATACATTGAGAAGATTAATGTTTTTTCCGATGTTTTTCTGGAACGTCAAAAAGCTGCGGGGACCAAGTGGTCACTTTTCACCAATGTGGCCCGTCCGCTCTGGCGTTTCTTCAGGGCATACGTGTTGCGTCGCGGCTTCCTCGATGGATTTCCGGGGCTCTGGATCGCGGTGGCGACGGCATTTCAGGCATTTGTCAGATATGGCCGCAAGTATGAGGATGAAGTTCAAGGGGACATGACCAAACGAGAAGTGTGATTGAGCCTTGAACCAGCAACCTTGAGACCTTAAAATCACTCCGCATGCGCCTCGCCTTAGTATATCATCAATTTACGCCCAGTGGTGGTCTTGAAGGTTACCTCATGGAGTTCGCCGCGCACTTGCAATCGGCAGGGGTTGATCTCGACATCGTAGCATCGGATATTGATCAAGAATTCAGTAAACGTGTGCAAGGCCCGCAGCATCTCATGCCCACGGTGAAGGGGTCATCACTTCTGCGAATGTGGCAGTTTGATCGTCTGGCGACGCAATGTGTTTCCGAATTGTCGCTTGATGCGAGCATAGGTTTTGGCCGCACGACGACGCATGACTTGCATCGTGCGGGTGGGGGGTGTCACGCTATTTACTCGCAACTCCTGCCATTCTGGAAACGATGGGGATTGAAAAATCAGTTGGAATTGCAATTAGAGCGTGATCTTTATGTGGGGGAGCGCACCAAGCTCTTTGTTGTTAATTCGTCACAGGTTTCCCAACAACTTCATGAGGTCTACGGTACCAGTAAAGATCGTTTTCGTGTTATCCACACCGCAGTTGATACGGAGAGGTTTCATCCGACGGAGAATCGGAAAGTATTCAAAGAGGAGATTTGCAAGCGTGTGCAGAGTGATGTTGCACGCCCTGTGTTTCTCTTTGTTTCCTTGAGTCACCGTCGTAAGGGGTTGGATGTACTGTTGAATATTTGGGATCAAGTGGACGCGGACCTTTGGATCGTGGGTAAGCCGTTAGATGCTCGTTATCGTGCGATGATCGGAAGTCGTGGGCTCCAGTCGAAAATCCAGACCATCACGCCGCAATCAGATATCAGCATGCTTTATCAGGCTGCGGATTGGTTCATCCATCCAACTTTATATGATGCCTGTGCCAATACCGTGCTTCAGAGTATGGCGAGTGGTTTACCGGGTCTCATCTCTGTGAATGATGGGGCTATAGATTTGATTCGAGATGGAGAGAATGGCTACCTATTGAATCAACCTAGTGATCCTAGTGCCGTGTTGTCTACGGTGAAAAAGGCTCTTACAACTGAAAAGGCGATCTACCATAAAATGTCACAGACTGCCAGAGAGACGGTATTGCCGCTTACATGGGAAGCACATTTGGTAAAGTGGTTTAAGGTCATAAGGGAATTGAAGCACTGAGGCCGAAGTTATTAGAACAAGAGTGACAAATATGTCACGAATGGCTATTTGTTGATAGTTGTCTTGTCCGTCACATTCGATAGAAGAGAATTTTATTATGTCAGACAAACCTCACATCCTTGTAGTAGATGACGAAGAAGACATTCGAGAGTTAGTCTGCATGAATTTGAGAAGAGCGGGATACGCTGTCACCGAAGCCATGGACGGCTTACAGGCTATTGCGGAAGTAAAACTCAAAAAACCTGACGTTATGATTTTGGATGTCATGATGCCAGAGTGTGATGGGCTCAATGTGTGCCGTCAGGTCCGAGCCAATCCAGAAACCGCAGATATTCCCATTATCATGCTTACAGCCAAAGGGCAGACACAAGACCGCATTGAGGGATTGGAGCGAGGTGCGGATGATTATCTGACCAAACCATTTAGCCCGAAAGAACTTGTTTTACGGGTGCATAGTCTTTTGCGTAGGGCATCAACAACTCTGATTATCTCTGATCTAAAGGAAGGGCCTTTCCACTTTGATATGAGAGCAGTAAAACTCAAGGTGAACGGTGAGCCCATTGATTTGACCTTGCTTGAGTTTAAGCTTATACAATTACTGGCTTCCAAGAAGGGTGAAGTTATCGAACGCGATACCATTTTACGTGAAGTCTGGGGATATACCGATCAGGTACGCACCCGAACATTAGACACTCATATGAAACGTCTCAGAGAAAAATTGGCTGAATATTCTGATTGGGTTCAAACTGCGCGTGGTTTTGGTTACGTATTCAAAGCTCCAGAAGTAGCATCTTGTGCGGATTGACAGTGGGATTACCCCTGATTGTTTTAAATCATGATCTCTTTAGTCATCTTCTGTTTTTTACTGATAGCGGGAGTGACTTATCTTTGGCTTAAATCACGAGCTCAAGCGTTGGATTTGCAGCGTCAATTGTTAGAACATCGTAAACAGGATGACGCTTTTGTCAGCAGAACGATGCACCGAGCGGAAATGCTGCATCGCCTTGTTGAAGGGATTAATGATGGATTGTTTATTGTGGGACTCGATTGGAAAGTTATTTATGTAAACCAAGGGGCGCTTCGATTTTTCCCTCCTGTTACAGAGCCTGTCGGCCGCAGTCTGATTGAGTGTGTGCAGGATCATCGCATTGTCGAGATCGTTAAAGGCTGTGTGGAAAAACAACAAAGGATGATCGAGGATATACAGATCACCACAGCTCATGAGGATGGCACCGTCGATGAGAGGGTGTTTTCTGTGGAAGTTGTCCTTCTTCATGGAGATGAGCTCAATGCAAGGGAGGACGCTCTCCTCGTCATCGTTAGAGACGATACCGACAAGCATTCCTTGGAAAAGATTCGGCGCGATTTTGTTGCCAATGCATCCCATGAATTGCGCACTCCTATGGCTATCATCAACGGCTATCTGGAGAATCTTATTGATGGTGATATTGAGGATGCGACGGAGATGAAGCGAGCCATTACCATCATGAAAAAGCATGGGGATCGGCTTGCTCGTATTGTAGAAGACTTGTTAGTCATCAGTCGAATGGAATCAGGGCAGGCCGATGCCTTGAGAGAGGAGGAGTTCGACTTTCAAGTCTGTGCTCAAGATGTGGTGCATCGCTTGAGTCCGGTGATCGCGACCAACTCGGCACAGGTTTCTGTGGTGATCCATGATGGAGCCAGTCCTATGGTTAGAGGGGATCGTTTCTACTGGGATCAAATTTTATCAAACCTCGTGAGCAATGCTCTCAAGGAAAATCAGGCCAGTGGTCTGAAAGTTGTCATCAGCCTCAAGCAGGAGAATGATATTTCTGAGATCAGAGTCAGTGACAATGGGGTCGGTATTCCTCATGCTGATCTACCTTACATTTTTAAACGATTTTATAGAGTGACCCGACAACGTGCACATGATGTCAAAGGCACTGGTCTCGGGCTTTCAATTGTTAAGCGTGCTGTTGAAGCGCATAAGGGCGCGATCAGTGTGCAGAGTCATTGCGGGATTGAGACCGTATTTATTATGCGCATCCCAAGTATTGCAGTAGATCAAAGTATAACACCGGTTTGCTTCAGTAACCACATGGTCAGTAGGTAGAGCAAAAAAGTGCCAACGATGCAAAGCCCGAGACTTGGCCAGAAGTCCAAACCCTTGCGCAAAAGCCAAGGTAATACAAGAAACATAGGCAATGTTGGTAAAACAAACCAGAAGGTTCCGAAGGAGTGATTTGCAATCAATGCAGTATCTTTCTTTTCGATATAAAGCCAAATGAAAGCCAGCAGAGACATGATGGGCAGGGAATGAATAATGGAAGCGGCGAAGTTGTTGCGCTTGGCCACTTCCGACACCAAAACGATGATTCCCGCACTGAGAAGGAATTTCAGAATCTGGAAGAAAGTCATGATGAAGGATCTACCGGCTAATGTAAAATCAATGTCTGAAGAGAGGCTTATGATTTAGGTAATTTCGCCAGATACTTGGCGGGGTTAGCATCGAATTTTTTCACACAAGGTTTGCAGCAGAAAATGATGGTTTGGCCATTATAAGCTTTACTGATTGGAGCGCCCATGCTGCCCAGATCGTTGCCGCTGACGAGGCATGTTTTGAGTGGATAGGCATTTGATAGGGCATTGGTGGAACCTACCGCGAGGAGTAAGCTGGAAAGGATGGTGAGTGTAAGTTTCATGATCGTATATTATATGGGTTAGGGATTGAGTCTTCTGAATTCAGTCAGACATCCAGTGCAACTCCATCGGGCCCCCAACC
>VFKY01000116.1 GCA_009885275.1 Verrucomicrobiota bacterium
ACACCGCCCTAACACGGGCGGTAAGCTCTCGGGGGCTGAAGGGCTTACAAACGTAGTCGTCCCCGCCAATCTCAAGACCCACCACGCGATCAACTTCAGAGTTTCTCGCGGTCAAAAAAATGACAGGCACAGCACAAAATGTCCGCAACTGCCGACAGACTTCAAAGCCGGTCATGTCGGGTAATCCCACATCAAGCACCACCAATGCATACCCCTCCAGCTTGATTGTTGCCAACGCTACTTTGCCTGTATCACAAACGGTGCATTCAAAACCCTCAGATTCCATAGAGTAAAGAATGTTGTCGGCGATGGAGGGCTCATCCTCGACAATGAGAATACGTGGGCGCGAGGTGGGAGAGGCATTCATGAGGCAACTTTATGCGAACTAATCAGGCTGCGACGGGCATTTTTGGAGGCATTAGAGGTTCGGATTTAGTTTTCCCTTTGATGAACTTGTCTGCCCAATTTACCTTTGCAGTGAGAATCATCAAAAGCCCTAATGTGACGATTGCTCCAATAGTAAGCGTTAATCCTGTCATGCCATCATAGAAAAAACTGTAACTAAACAGTACCATGTAAGCAAACTGTGCGGGCACGGCGATCAGAAACATCTTCGTTCCCGCCACCGCCCAAACATAACCACAGACAAGAATTAATGATATGATTGATGCAATAACAAAACTTGGGAAGAGTTCTAACTGATCGACTAAATACGAGAATAGCAACTGGAAAGCAAAGCACCCTGCCGCAAGAAAGAAATAGTTCATGGGATGCAAGTTCACACCACGTAGCATGCCAATAATTAGGAGCACCGTAAAGAAGAACACCAGTGATACTGGAGCAAAGAATGAAATGCGTGCTGCAACTGGACCTGCATTCAGCACTTTGGGCATATCCATACCGATCGCCGGGGCACTGAGCACATCGGGGTAATCCCATTGTAATGTCCAGCTATCTGCCACTTCCTCACGCTTTGTTGGTGAGCCAGTACCTTTGGGGAAGTTGATCTCTTGAAAATCAGTATGCATGGTTAACTCAAATAGGCGCACCCGACTGGCGCTCGCTGAATCTTTGGGGAACGTATAAGCCCATGATTCCATACCGCGTGTACGATAAGTTACTTTAAGCGGCACACTCTGCTTGGGGGGCACGACCACGGCTTCGGTAATTTTGCCATTTTTTGGCGCAGATTGCCTAGGCTCCTCAGCATCAAGGATGAATGAAAAGCCCTCGTAGCTCGCCTGATCAGAAGGGAGTGGAAACTCAACATAAATGGTCTGAGCTATCGGTGTAGGATTGGCGATTTCATACTCCGCAGAAAAATTCACGTCATAGGTACGATGCCACAGCAATCCTTTTTTCTTGGGATCATAGTCAAGAGTAACATCGATCTTACTTTTAGTAGGTTGAAGCATCACTTTCCCCATCGCCCCACTGGGAGAAAGGTAAAAAGCACTCGGATGCTTCTGCTCCAGGGCAGGTCCCCATATATCAGTAACCTCATTGCCCATATCTCCACTAGATACATTGGTACGGAAATTAAGTGCGCTTCCCAGCACAAACCAAGCAATGGCAGTGCAGACAGTGATCATGCCGATAGCGAGTAAACGTAGAATATTCATAAGAATGTTGAGTTTCGAGTTTGAGTGTTTTGTGAAAATTAAGGGTTTATTCAAGGCCGCGTTTGCGATAAAAAAGTTGCGTTTGGGGGCGCTCGTCGCGGCAAAGTTTTTTGATGAGTGATACGGTGTTAGGACTAGCGGCACCTTTGTGACCAGAAGTCGTTGTATTGCCTTCGGTAGCAGAAATCTCGTAAGTCTCCGGCACTTCTACGGACCACAAGAGTTCAGAAATAAACAAGGCTGTTTGCGGCAACTCCAGCGTCACTTGTCCCTCGATTTCTTGGAGCTTACCTTTGGCCGCAGTGTAGGAAAAGGCGACCTGGCTGCGCCCCTTTTTTTCACTGTTATTCGACAGGGGGATTTCCATGATGCCCTTATCCCTAGCAATAGGTTGTACGGAAGAACCATCGACAGAGCACTTCAACAGTTCAGATTTTTCAGGAAGACTGAATGACCAGCGTATACCCGTGTCATGCTCTATTTCTAGCGACGCTTCAGTGAGCACGGAGCCATCACTGACGAGATGGGTGGAGTATTGGCTTTTGGTAATAATCGCGACTGCGGTTTCCATGCGTGGTAGTAGTCGCGTTTGAATTTTAACCATACTTCCGCCAATGATGGTGCCAAACTCCGTACCCGAATTTTCTTCGGCCACCCATTTAGAAAGTTTCGAGAGCGGCACTGGTGATTGCAGATTATCGGCCTTGATTTCCACTCCCGATGCCAGAGGAAACATGAAGAACGATTTTGTTTTATCATCACTCATAAAAGTGGGAGCCTTGAGTTCCCATTCCGTATCCAATGGCAATTTTTGCATGGCATAGCTCAAACGAAAGCTACGCTCCATGATGTCCCGCGTTGTCCACTGAAGGTGCACCTCTGACTGGCCATCTTTATTGCGCGACATTTTCCAATCGGACAAATCATCCGCCCCATCCAATTTGATCGAGCGAGCATTCGCAGGCAGAAGCATAGTCATGTTCAGCGCGGATCCATTGAGTGCCATGGCATGAGTTTTAATACGATAACAAATTTCACCGTCCCCCTCATATGCGAGCACTTCGTTCTGCAAGGTCCATTCGCTGGAGTGAATCGGCGGTGGTGGCTCCGCCTTCTTTTCAAGACTGGCATCCGTAAGATACAGGCAGAGTTCTCCACCCTTCGCTGGCAGGGCAATGGAGGCCACCCCTTCACTCCGTTTGAGTAGTTGACCGTTTTTGATTTTCAGCAATCGAGTATCAGGAATGCCTTTTATTTGCAAAGAACCCACTGCGCCATGTGCCGTAATCAGTCGAACAAATGGCATGTCTTCCGTTTGAGGAAGCGGTTGCTCATTGAATCTCACTGTCACCGTAACTGATCCGCTCTCTTTGGCCATGAGACAGAGATAATCATTTTCGATAACTACTCGAGTGTCCTCAGGTTCCACACTTGCCACAGCTATATCTGCACCCATGAGAGGAATTTTCTCCCACTTCCCTGCAAAACTTTCCGCCTTAAACTCCACCGACATAATAAGGCTCCCAGATGAAATATCCAGACTGTATCTCGCCGCTAGCAAGGCTCCCGCGGGTGGAGCAATAGGCTCAACAGGTTTGATCGTGGCTTGAGATGCCTCCCAAAGTTTTTTTAATTCCGCGTAAGGCAACCGGACCTCTGCCTTGTCGAGTGCTGATGAGATATCCTCACCTTCAACAACATTTAATAATGAAAACAGCATCAGCGCCGTTAGCGATGTCCTTGCGATCCTTGAAACATTTATTATTTTCATGTCCTCATCGTTTCATAGCACGATGAAGCAACAGTGAAGCGATTATGAAAAATCGATGAAATCCCAACAGAGTATGCTTGGGCCTGCTAAAAAAATAAAATTCCACGGCAAGCGGGGGCACATAAAACCCATGCCGCGTAGTGAAAAGTTAGTCAATACGGCGAGTGGTAAATGAGACTGGTTCATAGCAAGTAAAAATGAGACTGGGTGATGTCAACAGCAGCACTCAGAAAGTGATGCGAGTTTATTTTCTTGGCCGCATTAAATATGGATTACTCCAACTTATCTCATTGATTTCCTAAGTTCTTCTTCAACGAAAATAGAAAGCGTGCTTTTTACCAAGCTTGTCTTGCTCCTTAAATGGAACCCCTCTAATCTTTGCATTCTTATGAATCGCCGAACCCTTCTCACCAACAGTGGAGCCGTCCTCGGTTCCGTCCTCCTGCCCAGCCTCGCCGTGCAAGCTGCGGAGTCCATCTCGCTAGAGCTTCCGCCACTTGGTTATGCGCCAGAAGCTTTGGAGCCACACATCGATGCTCTGACCATGACCATTCACCATGACAAGCATCACGCGGCATACATAACGAAGCTGAAGGAGGCCCTCACCGCAGCGAAGATCGATAGCACGAATACGCTTACCCTTATCAAGGATATAAGTACTCTGCCAAAAGATGCGCAAACCGCTATCCGTAATCATGGTGGAGGGCACGTCAATCACAGCCTTTTCTGGAAATGGATGGCTCCCGCAGGCAGTGGCCCAAAGGGACCAGAAGGTAAGCTCGGCGAGGCAATTCAAAGCACCTTCACTAGCGTCGATGACTTTAAGAAAGCCTTTGGTGAAGCCGCCACTAAACGCTTCGGTTCTGGGTGGGCTTGGCTCATCGTCAAACCCGACGGCAAGCTCGCCATCACTTCCACTCCGAATCAGGACAATCCATCCATGAAAGGTGTGGTGCCGGACAGCGATCTTGGCACACCCATCCTAGGACTCGATGTCTGGGAGCATGCTTACTACCTAAAATATCAAAACAAGCGTCCCGATTACATCACAGCTTGGTGGAATGTGGTGAATTGGACTGAAGTCGCCAAAGCGTATACCGAAGCTAAGAGTTGAGTTAAATTTAGATGTAAGAAACCGCCGAACCTCGAAGCTATATGCTTCGGGGTTCTTTCTTTATTTAATCTGTGCCAATTGTTCGTAAAGATTCGTTGATTCGGCCGCAAACATGCTAACAAGGAACGGTTTGCAAAATTGTCCGCCCCCCCTAAACTCGTCCACCAATGCGTCATCTTCACCACACTCTCGCCGTGCTATTGTTTGTCTTCGGCGTTCAAACCGCGTCACTACGAGCCCAGTCTAAACCAATTGATGCGCCACCAGTGATGAATTCAGCATCCGTCGTTAAAACGGACGCTGCAGTTGCCGCTGACAACGACATGAGTATCGGTGAGATTAAACGAAAAATGGGGCTCCTTTTCTATCCCATGGTAGCACTCTCACTGCTCACGGTAGTCCTGATATTTTTTAATGCCTTCACCATTCGGCAGGGCACTGTGGTCAGTGACGCTTTCATGAATGCCGCAGACGCATTGATCCGTAAACAAGATTACCTCGGTCTGTTAGCTGTTTGCAATCGTCGCAGTGAATGTGTCGCTTGTGTCACATCCAAAGCATTGGATTTTGCCACAAAAAATCCCACTGCCAGCTTCGATGAAGTGCGTGAGGTGACGGAAGCTGAGGGAAGCCGCCAAGCAAGCCTCCTTCTTCAACGCGTCTCCTATTTGGGAGACATCGGAGCCATCTCTCCGATGATGGGACTTCTTGGAACTGTATTCGGCTTGATAAGCTCTTTCAATCACCTCTCACAGGGAAGTCAAGCCATGGGAGTGGCTTCTGGCGTATATGAAGCCCTATTTTGTACAGCAGCAGGGCTGATCATCGGCATTCCTGCGCTGATGATTTACGCCATGTATCGGGGCAAGGTTCAGCGTCTTGTTTCGGAGTTGGAATCTGCGAGTACACACATTATGGCGCTACTCGCTGCCCAATACAAACGTGCAGCCCGCTCTGCGGCTACGCGTCAAGCGTTCCCTCCAGGAGGACATCTCGGCCCTGAAGGCGCAGCCTAAGAACTTCATCATTCACACACGATGAAATTTCGCAACGTAAGCAAAATTGAGCCTATTCCTCTTCAATTGGCTCCAATGATTGATATTCTGCTGCTTCTGCTGCTGTTTTTCATCATCACCATGAACTTGGCAAAACAGGAGACTGAGATCGAAATCGCCGTACCTGCGGCCGATGAAGGTAAGAATAACAACGCGCGCGATATCGGTGAAATTGTTGTGAACGTCAAAAAAGATGGCGGTATTATGGTTGAAGGTGAAAAACTTTCGGAAGAGCAGTTGCTCAACAAATTAATTCTCATTGCAAGTGTCCATAAAGATCAGGCCATCATTCTGCGCAGTGATGAAAACAGCTTCTACAAATTCACGATCAACGTGTTGAACATCTGTCAGAAAGCGGGGATCTGGAACGTTTCCTTTGCCACTCGCCCGCCGGACGAACCCAGCGCGGTGACCGTCCCCAAATAGGATCCCGCATATACTATTACATGAAGATAATTGGTAAGGTAAGTATCTACATTCTAGGGTGTTGTGGAGCGTTAACGCTGGCTCAAACACCGCCGCGCGCCATTCCTGTTCAGGAGCCGGGAGCCCCTCCAAAAGCCATTCCCGTCGAGCCAGTGCCGCCAAAAGCTCAACCTGTCAAAGATGAGCCAGCAAAGAAAAAAGGTCCTGATGAAGATCTCTATGAATACGGAGCACTCTGCTACACCCAGAAAGACTACCAGATCGCGATCAAACCTTTCAGCGACTACGTTCAGACCTATCCCAAGGGCTCCCATGCCGCAGAGGCCTACTTTCGTCTCGGCGAATGCTACCTGAAAACAGCTCAGCCAGAAGAAGCAAAACAATCTTACCGCTCACTCATCACACAGCACCCCACTTCTGAAAGTGCTGCTTCTGCAGCTTACCGTCTTGGAGCCCTAGCCTACAGTGAGCGTGACTACGTAGCTGCAGTCACCTATTTTGAGCTGGCAGAGAAAAAAACCACTTCCGCTGAAGTGCGTCTTGCCTCTACTTACAATAAGGCTTTATGCCAAAAATATGCCGGTCAAACTATCAAAGCCCTTGTCTCCTTCAAGGCAGTGGCTGCGGTTAGAGAGAATAACAGCTATCGTGAATCCGCTTTGGTCGAGGTCGCCAACAATGCTTTGGAGGCTGGTAAAAAAGAAGATGCCCTAGCTGCATTCAGTGAGATCGTCCTTATCACAAAAGATAATAAAGTGCTGGGAGACGCTCTTTTACGCTCAGGTTTATTGCTCAATGAATTCGGCAAGGCTGATGAAGCCATGGTCAACTTCACTCGTGCGCTAAACTCTAAAGAATTGCCCAACGAACAACGCGGCGTTGCATCCTTTGGATTGATCCAAGGATTCTATGTCAAAGGTGATTTTGATTCGGTCATAAAAGCCTACTCCAACAACTCAACCGTTCTTCCGCCTGCAGACATTCAGCCAAAATACCTACTCATCGTAGGCAACGCATACAAGCAGCAACAGATGTATCGCCAAGCGGTGGATATCTTTATTAATATAGAAAAAAACTATCCTCAAGCCACAGAAGCAATTGATGCGGGATATCAAAAACTTCTCTGTTTTTTTCAACTTGGCGATAAGGATATTCCACAGTTCGCCGAGAGTTTTGAGCAGCGTTATATAAAACAGTTTCCTGATCACGAATACATTTTCATGGCCCGACTTATCCGGGCTGACTGGTGGTTTGGTAAGGGCGACTACCTCCAATCCGCAGAAGTATTTGCCGGAGTAGATTTAAAGCGCGTACCGGAAAAAGTGCGAGCAAGCGTCATCTACAAAAAAGGTTTTGCCGAGGCCGAATCGGGAAAGTCAGCGGATGCTGTCAATTCCCTCACCATATTTCTTACTGATTATCCGAAAGATGCCAATGTCCCCGTTGCCCTTGCGCAACGAGGTATCTCCAACCGAGCCGTGCGTGCCTTTGACAAAGCCATTGCTGACTTTGCTGCCATCATCAAGAACTACAGCGGGCATTCTGCGCTGGAAATGGCCTACTATCAAAGTGGACTGGTCAAATCTGAGACTCGCGATTTAGCAGGAATGGTGATCGACTTCGAAGCCTTAGTCGAAAAATTCCCCAACTCTCCTGCCATAGCAGAGGCTTATTACCGCATCGGACGTGGCTACTTTGAAATGAAGCAGTCTGATATGTATGCCAAAGCGGTCGAGCCTCTTCGTAAATCTATAGCGCTCGACTCCAAAACGTGGCTCGACAAGTCCAGTCAACTCATCATCTCTTGTCAATACCTGCGTGAAGATGTCGATGGATTAGCCAAGGAAATTGATACTTATTTCAGTGTGCGCAAGGATGCGAGCGTCTCCCCCAATGTTCTAACTTTCCTTGGAGTGAAATTATATGAGAAGAGTGATTTTCGTCAAAGTGCACGCTACTTAAATTTTGCAGCAACACCCAACGAGCCCAATCTTACTCAACCGTTGATCTGGAACTATCTCGGCAAAGCCGAAGTGGAGAACGGTAAGTTTGAAGAAGCGGTAAAGGCATTGGACTTTTATCTACAACAAACTCCCACGGGAGTCGGTCGAGCCCAAGCATTGCTCACCAAAGGTCACGCATTACTCGGCCTTGGAAAATTCGAAGATGCCGATAAATGTGCAGAAGAGTCCCTGCAAATGGTAAAAGAAGGACGTCTTCATGCACAGCTTCAACTTCTACAAGGAGACATCGCTCTAGCCCATGGGGACGCTTACGCCGCAACTGGCGATAAGGTAAACGCTCAAGTTGAATGGAAAAAAGCAGCAGGTGGCTACGTCGTCGTCAGTCAGATATTTGTCGATCCTGAGATCACTCCGGAAGCAGCTTATAAAGCAGCTAACGCGCTAGAAAAAATCGGTGAGAAAGCCAAAGCTGAAAATTTGAGGAAGCAGCTCGCCAGCAAGTATCCTAGCTACAAGGCAAAGTAGTATTGTTAAGGTTTTACCGTAACGGCAAAGATGCCCAAAAATAGAAAAAGCAATACAACTGTAAGCGCTAAACCAAGCCAAATATAATTGAGAACTAATCCAGCAGTTGCTAGCCCTCTGCCATCATAACGCCCCTGAGATTGCTTAATCTCAGAGAGTGCCATATGGCCGCATATAACTCCTGGTATGGCGAACAAAAACCCGAAATAGCAAGTGACCAAGGATATAATTCCCAATACCAGGCTCGCAATTGCGGTTCCAGGTGTCGGCATTAACCCCATCCCAACATTCGATACAAAATATCTCGGCAATTCAGGCGGCACCCCACTGCTATGAGCATACGAAACAGGCGTAATAAGTGGTCCGAAAATTTCCTCAAGTTGCTTCCAATCTGGCATCCCCTCATTCCATGCCAAGTCCGTTGAGTAAAAGTGTCCTTTCGCTAATCCATCTCGAATTTCGTCATTGGAAAAAATTCCAAGCTGCTGAGAATTTCTGCCGATGTGATATTGCGTTTTAACCATACATTATGGTGAAGCCATAAAACGCACAGAGCCATTTTTTTTAGCGACAACCCTTTTGCCATTTTTTTTAGCCTGACTTCTCAATACAACGGCATCGCTTGGGTCGCTCTCTTTCATTCCTTCTCCTAAATATTCATACGCAGCTCTGGGAGTTTCACGAGACAACGGATCAAGCAGACTCCGATTGTTTTTGAGGTATTTTTCGCTCACCAAAATCTCAAGGTTGCTAGGAAACGCTCCTCCATTTTTTTCCGCATACTCCAGACAGGCCGCGATCAATACTTGCGCCTTGTCCTTGGAGCGTATTTTAGCAGCGCCCTCAAAATTAATTGCCGGACCACTTGCTTTTTCTATGGCCGGTAAAGCCAACGCCACTGTTGAGGGTGTAAGGATCATAAACAAAAAATAGCCCATACAAATACCACTCAGCGCCATGCCTTTTCCACGTAGTTTTCCTTGTGATTTACTAATATGCGCAAGCGCTCTGTGACCAAATATCATGGTGTAGATAAAAGCCCCCATGTAACAAAAAACCGTCACAGTACTAAAGGCTTCCTTTTGACCCAAAAATTCACTGGCAATGTTTGTTTTCAAAAAAGCCCCGTAAGCAACGAGAGAGATCATTCCCATCAGCATAGCTACCAAAGCAAATCCTGATAAACCTTCCCCTGACACGCTACCTTTTAGGGAAACAGGCTTCCTTACATAAGGAGCCATGACAGGTTTAGGAGCTCTCGGCGGAAGCTCTGTGGTAGTAATCGCAATTAACTCATCCAGCGGCGTCCATTCACTCATACCTCTCTGCCACCCTAAGTCAGAACCTAAAAATCTCCCCTCAGCCAAGCCATATCGAATATCATCTTCTGAATACTGCCCAAACTGATGCTTGCCCCGTGAAATATAAAAATTCATACCTGACAAAGATTAATTTTATTAGCGAATTGCGTCAAGCTCTCACTTTAATTGCACCCAAAAAAATAAGTGTGTGGAGTACTGGTAACTGGATATTTTCCGACCTTGGCATTGCTGACCTACCCACATTCAAAAATGCTTGTCTTCCCAACAATTAGCTTAGGATGTAGGGATTAACACTAAGTAGTCAATCTCGCGCAGCGACTCTAATGTCACTGCCGCCGATGTGCAGAGAACGATAAATAGGGGATTTACCTAGCTAGAGATAAGTCTGGATATGAGCCGGAATCCTACCGATTAAGGCCATCTGTTACTGCACTCAATCCTGCCATTCCTATATTGAGAAAAAATCCGGCAATCGACATGGCGATCATGATATAACCGATGATCAAGCCAGCCTTGGCCATGTTGCGACTGCCTTCGAGGTGCGGCTTCTTAGCGATATCCGCCAAGGCGAGGTGACCGCAAATAATCGCCGCCAATGAAAGCGGAAGTGCTACGCAACAAAAACAACCGGGGATCGCAGCAATGCCACAGATCATGGATGCGAGAGCCAGTCCAGATTTAGGAGGCGTTGCAGACATCAGTATCGGCGTTGTAGCAGGAAGTGCCGACGCGTCTTGTTGCAAAACAGGTGGGGCATTAAAACTCGAAAATGAACTTAGCGGCTGCCACTCACCCATGCCATCCCGCCACGCAAGGTCGGTGCCCAGAAAGGTTCCATTGGCAAGACCGATGCGCACTTCATCTTCGCCGAAAATGCCGAGCGCCTGACCATTTCTACCGATATGAATTTGCATGATACTAAAAAACAACGTTCTGCAAGACTTGTCAACGCTCCGCAGTTGGCACTTCCACTTCCACGCTAGTATCATTACGCGCGATAACTTTTTTCCCTCGTGAATCTGTGGACTTGCTCATAAGAATAATTTTGTCAGGTGGATCACTATCTTTCACACCCGCGCCAAAGTATTCATACCCAATTTGCGAGTCATCGTCGAGCAACGGATCATGAAAAATCTTGTCATCATTGATAAGCTCATCTTTCACAAGCTCATCGAGATTATCTGGATATTTACCTTCATGAACTTCCGCATATTGCCTGCATGCGATGAATATCTGTTTTGCGTGATTCACTGACTGTGTCTGCATGCCCCTTTCTCGAATCGTAGCAAACATAGGAAAAGCGATGCCCGCAACGACGGCTAAGCCAATAATAAATACACCAAAATAACTCGTCACTAATCCACCAATGGCCATGCCTTTGCCATCGATAACTCCCGCGGACTTCTTAATGCGCGATAACGCCATGTGACCACAAATGATTCCAGGAATCCCCGTAATACAGGTGAAGAAACTCAATATCCCACAGACGAGTGATGCGATGGCTAAGCCTGATGCT
>VFKY01000087.1 GCA_009885275.1 Verrucomicrobiota bacterium
ATTCTACTTTGGCCGATGCAATGGAAGCCATTCTTGGGGCAGTTTACATAGATGGTGGAGTTCTCGCTGCTCAATCCTTTGTACTTAAACATTGGGCAGATGAAATACAAACACTGAAGGAAGAACCTTTTGACATGAATCCAAAAGGTGAATTGCAAGAGCTTTTACAAGGAACCGGCGGAGAATCACCCACTTATCGTATTATCGCTGCCGATGGGCCTGACCATGCTAAATTATTTCAGGCTATCGTGGTATGGAAAGGTCAGGATCTTGGTTGTGGTAGTGGGATGAGTAAGAAGCAAGCTCAAACTGCTGCTGCTCAAGATGCGTTATCCAATAAGCGCTTAAAATTAGTATTGTCTGAGTCTGTAAAATCAGCCATATGAATTTTATTTAGTGTTAACAACTCTGGTGATAACACTACCAATAAAACAGGGGTTATTGATTTGAGTTCTAGTTAGCTACTTTTCTTCTCAATATGTTCTCATCTTATCGCCAGCATTAGCATACGTGGAACGATAGACTGTTCAGTGAGGAACATGCTTATTAACATCTTCACTGCTGCTACTGTTATGATATTGAATTGACTATTTTATAATTAATTATAGTCCTGTGAAGAAGTCTAGTTATCAGTTAGTCGATTTCCCTTTTCTTGCATTTCGATCAAGTCTTGCCACTATAAGTTTACTTCTTCTGTTTAATTTATTATTGCATGGCTAGCATCTTCGGTACTTTATTTCGTGTAAGCACATTTGGTGAATCCCATGGGGCTGCCATCGGTTGTATTGTTGATGGTTGTCCTCCTATGGTTGAATTAAACGAGGAAGATATACAAATTGAATTGGATCGTCGTCGTCCTGGTCAAAGTCGTATCGTAACCCAACGCAAGGAGGCAGATACATGTCGTATTCTCTCAGGTGTAGTCGATGGAAAAACATTGGGTACACCCATTAGCGTAGTCGTCTTCAATGAGGATCAACGTTCAGATGCTTATAAGGAGATGGAGGTATCTTATCGACCATCGCATGCCGATTACTCTTATGATGCCAAATATGGAATACGTGCTGTTGCTGGTGGTGGTAGATCAAGCGCTAGGGAGACAATAGGTCGAGTTGCAGCAGGCGTTATTGCTAGTCGTGTTATACGCAAATCGAGCGATAATTATGAATGCTTAGCGTATGTTAAATCTATACAACACATAGAAGCGCGGATTATAGAAAATGATCTTACGCGTGAATGTATCGAATCTAATATGGTGCGTACCCCTGATTCAATGGCTGCCGAAAAGATGATCAACCTAATTGAAAAAGTTCGATCTGAAGGAAATTCCGTAGGCGGTATCATTGAATGCATTGTTCGCGGTGTTCCTATAGGTTTAGGTGAACCGGTATTTGACAAGTTGGAAGCTGAACTTGCGAAAGCGATGCTAAGTTTGCCTGCTACAAAAGGTTTTGAAATAGGCAGTGGATTTTCAGGAACTTTGATGACTGGATTAGAGCATAACGATGAGTTTTATATGGAAGGTAATCGCGTGCGAACAAAAACTAATCGTAGTGGTGGTATTCAAGGGGGTATTAGTAATGGCGAAGATATAGTTTTCCGTGTTGCCTTTAAGCCTACGGCTACAGTTTTGAGTGAACAAAATACAGTAACGCGCGATGGTATTGCTACTAGTATCAAAGCACGTGGTCGTCATGATGCATGCGTATTGCCACGTGCGGTGCCGATGGTTGAATCAATGGTTCATTTAGTGATCTGTGATCATCTTTTGAGACAACGTGCTCAGTGCGGATAAACTTATATTATTGCACGATGCCTAAGTATATTACGACGATTGGTCTAGAAGTTCACGCGCAGTTGAATACTCGCAGTAAAATGTTTTGTCCCTGTCCTGTACAATTTGGTGCAGAGCCAAATACGCATACATGTCCTACGTGTTTAGGGTTACCAGGTGCACTGCCTGTATTGAATCTGATCGCTATCGAAAAGACGATGCTAGCGGGGCTGATGTTAGATTGCGAGACCCCCGAAATTAGTAAATGGGATCGGAAGAATTATTTTTATCCTGATATGCCAAAGAACTACCAACTTACTCAGCTTGACGCTCCATTGTGTCTTGGTGGAGGAGTTCCGTTATATGATTTAGCTTATCCTAAGGATGCACAAAGGACGATTAAAAATCCTAAGAAGGTAGTAAAACTCACGAGGATCCATCTTGAAGAAGATGTCGGTAAAAGTACCCATACTGGTTTGGGAACATTATTAGACTTCAATCGTGCCGGAACTCCCTTAATGGAAATTGTCAGCGATCCCGATATTGAAAGTGCTGAGGAAGCCTTTGCTTATCTCAACAGCTTGCGTCAGATTTTAGTGTACGCCGGAGTTAGTGATGCTGACATGGAGAAGGGGCAGATGCGCTGCGATGTTAATATTTCCGTGCGTCCAGAAGGTCAGAAAGAACTGGGTGCGAAGATAGAGCTAAAAAATCTTAATTCCATGAGTGCGGTGCGCCGTTCCATCCATGTGGAAGTGCAGCGTCAGATTGAATGCCTCAATAATGGTGAAGTATTGTCACAATGTACTCGACGTTGGGATGATGATCGGGGCGAATCTATTTTGATGCGTTCCAAAGAAGATGCGCATGATTATCGATACTTTCCTTGTCCTGATCTGTTACCGATACGTACTGGTCCAATTTTAGAGCGAGTCCGATTACAAATTCTGGAATCACCTCATGGTAAACGTGAGCGTTTTGAAGTTGAGTATGGCATCAGTGCTTATGATGCGGGCGTGCTTACGAATGAGAAAGCATTAGCTAACTGGTTTGAATGCGCAGTTCAAGCTGATCTACTAGTACCACCGAAGAAAGTCGCAAATTGGGTGATCAATGATCTGTTGGGTCGTCTCAATGAGTCAGGCCTTGCATTGGCTGATTGTTTGTTGAAACCGGATGCGCTCAGCGAGTTAGTAGCGTTTGTGGAAAGCGGTAAGATATCCAATAATCAAGCTAAGGAAGTTTTTGCCGTGATGTTTGCCACAGGCGATTCTGCGGGAAATATTATTCAGAGTAAAGGTTTCGAGCAGGTCAGTGACACTGGTGCGCTAGAAAGTTTGTGTGATCAGGTTATCTCGGCCAATCCCGACAAGGTAGTCGAGTTCAAAGCTGGCAACGACAAGGTTATCAATTGGATGACAGGTCAAATGATGAAGTCCAGCGGTGGCAAGGCTAATCCCAAGGTCCTCGGTGAAATGCTGCGAGTAAAAATGGGTTAGTTTTTCCAGCGGCTTATATGGAAGATGGATCTCTCATCCTGATGAAGTGCTATACCACCGAGTAATTCGACTCGCTTGTTTTGTCGCAGGTAGATGCCATATAATATAACGTCACTCAAGCTGTAAGACTCAGTAAGTACGTGAGGTTCCTCGTGAAATGAACTCAGCGCTTTATGGATTTCATTTCTACCTGCCTGTATCATTTCTGTTTGATCGGCTAATGATGAATGATTATTTGATGTGGTGTTCTGTATGAAAAACGATTGTTTTGATTCGAAGTCTATCCATGAATTTATTTCCATTTTTGGAATTACGGCACCGGGAGGTAGCGCTGCGGGATCAAGCATCCATGAGCGTGGTAGACGCTCTAGTAGTGTTGTTACATGGTTTTTCCGAAGCGCTTGCTCCCAATACTTCAGTAGAGATCTTAGGTGCAGTAATGCAGGCCATAATGGAGCGTTAGAGATTGCTGCTATTTCTAGTGGTTCAGCTAGTACCCTGGGGACATCGAACTGGACTTGACGCCACGCAGTTAGGATTTGTCTAGCTTCATTAGTAGTTAGCAGTAG
>VFKY01000372.1 GCA_009885275.1 Verrucomicrobiota bacterium
ATCGACCTGCTGGATTATTCATCGGCAACCCACGGCGACACTATCAGCATCTCGCCACCCGCATGGTGGAACCTAATAAAGAACTAAGAACTTGGCGGGCATGGGCCTGCTGGTATCTGGCAAAATACTTGCTCGATGAAGCCGAGTACCCATCTGATGAAAAGCAGATTCGCGAAGAGTTGATCATTGAACCACGTCGTGGCGATATCGCCGCTGCTCTGAAACGACTCAGCCCGTGTGATGATCTTCCAGCTTGGGAGGAAGCGTTGAACTGGGTGAATGAACAACGTGACAAAATTACCTCCACTGCCGTTGGTAACATTAGTTTTGAGACGGTGCGAGTGGAAGATCTGCCTCTTGTGCATGCTCTGGCTCATGAAATTTGGCCAAAAGTCTATTCATCCATCATCAGCATGGATCAGATCAACTACATGCTCGCGCAGATGTATGACTTGAATGAACTCCGCCAGGAAATCGTCGTTCGACAAATTTCTTATGTCTTCATTAAACATGACGAAGTTATTATTGGATATCTCTCCTGGGAGCGTGTGCCCAATGATGAATCACTTTATATTCACAAGCTTTATATAAAACCTGAATGGCATGGACTAGGAATCGGTGCGAGCTCTCTGCAATGGTTGGAGCACAAGGCTCACAACTTCAATGGCACCCGAATTCGCCTACGAGTGAATCGCAAAAACCACAAAGCGATTCGCGCTTATCTGCGACACGGCTTTGTCTTTGAGTATGAAGTTTGCTCTGACTTCGGTGGAGGGTACGTCATGGACGATCACGTTATGGGAAAGCCATTGAACACAGACAGATTACTGTGAAGCTTTCTCCAAGACATGCTTGATTTTTTCAGACGTCATCTGGACCTGATCCATGGTTGTTACGACGCTAGGATCAGAAAATGTTTTCTGTAAATGTTGTAATACCTTCCCTAATTGAGCGATCGAAGGATCAAGTCTTGTAGGCTCAGTAAGTTTTTCATACGATGCCATCATATCGTTGAGTAACAGAGAAGATCCGATGCAAAGAGTTTTGTTCTGCATCTCAGGATCGTTAATGACGAGTGATGATGAAATTTCCAGCAAACGCATCCACATGCCTAATTCCACCAGCAATGAGATATCCTCGTCTCTTTGTTCCTTGAGTAGCTTCGCAATGAGTTGACGGATGTCGTTAACCTTCCCCTTCAAAGCATTCCAATCCTCGGTCTCTGCCATTTTACCTTCAGCCATCACTTCAGGCGTTACTTTCTCGGAGAGTCCAAGCACTTTACAGTATGCTAGCAACTCCTGATTATTGTCCTTGAATTTTTGAGCATCCCCAGCCTGTAATTTCAGGTAGCTATCTCCAATCAAAATTCCCAGAGTGAAAGCCACCTTCAATCGATCTGTGGACGGTGTTGGAGGAGGATCTCGATACCATTTACGCCAGAGAGCCTTCGTCTGTTGCCCTAGGATATTCAGAAAATCACTAGGCAATACTTTGCCATCGATGACGACAATAGCTGGAGCAACTGGCGCCACAGTCGATGGAACCGGCGCCTCCTGTGCTTGAGTTTGTGCGAAAATACACAAGGTCAATAACCCTTGCAGCACCGATGTGCGTCTGATCCAGAGGCGTGACATACGACTTACTCCACGGTCACGCTCTTCGCCAGATTTCGAGGCTTGTCCACATCGCACCCGCGAGCTACTGCCACATAATAGGCCAGCAATTGAAGCGGAATAACCGTGAGTAGAGGACTTAAAATAGAAGGACAACGGGGAATATAGATCACTTCATCCGCCACACGTTCAATATGAGGGTGTCCTTCGGTCGCCACCGCAATGACTGGACCCTTACGAGCCTTCACTTCTTCGATGTTGCTGATGTTCTTTTCGAACACTGCATCGTGTGGAGCCAGAAAGACGCTAGGAAGATCAGGCTTCACCAACGCGATAACACCATGCTTCAATTCTGCACTGGGATGTCCGCTGGCGTAGATGTAACTGATTTCCTTCATCTTCAGCGCGCCTTCCATAGCTACGGGATAATTGATCTGACGTCCCATGAAGAGCATGCCTTCCGCATTGGCATACTTGTTGGCAATGGTCTTGATATGATCCGCCTGTTGCAGAATGGTCGCAATCTTATCAGGGATGGCTTCCAATTCGTCGATCATTTCAAGACCATCCGTGCTACTGAGATGCCGAATACGACCGAAAAGAAGACTCAACAATGTGAGAACCGTCACTTGTGAAGTGAAGCTTTTCGTGGCCGCAACACCGATCTCTGGTCCTGCGTGAATGTATATCCCACCGTCCGTCTCACGAGCAATCGTACTGGCCACATTATTGACGATTCCAAGCACTCTCATGCCCTTGCGTTTAGCCTCACGCAATGAAGCAAGAGTGTCGATCGTTTCACCGCTCTGACTGATGACAAATTGCACGGTATTTTTTTCCGTGGGGGCATTTCGATAACGAAACTCACTGGCAATCTCCACCTCCGTGGGAACGCGAGCGATGGTTTCCAAAAGATATTCTCCGACCATGCCTGCATGGTAAGCAGTCCCACAACCACTGAGAATAATACGGCTGATGTCTCGCAATTCACGAGGCTCCAATTGAAGCCCACCCAGAACAGCGGTGGCCTCATCACGTGAAAGCCGTCCGCGTAGGGCATTGCGGATGGACTGCGGTTGCTCATAGATTTCCTTGAGCATGAAATGAGGGAAATCCCCTTTTTCGGCATCCTCTTGAGTGAAGTCCACACGGCTTACAGTAACAGAAGCGCTACCGCCCTCTTGAGATTGCACATCATAGCTATCGCTCGATATGGTGACAACATCGTAATCGTTAAGATAAACCACATCCTTTGTGTAGGCGACGATCGCCGACACATCACTGGCGAGAAAGTGCTCCCCTTGGCCCAAACCAACCACCAACGGACTCCCGAGTCGGGCACCAACGATAACATCAGGCGCATCCGTGTGAATGGCCGCAATGCCATACGTTCCCTTGATCCGTCGCACCGCTTGTTGGACTGCTGCGGCCAAGCGTTTGGAGGCATCCTTTTCGGTGCTCAAATCATAATAGTAGCCAGCGAGGTGGGAAAGAACTTCGGTGTCGGTTTCCGAAACAAACACATGCCCCTCGGAAATAAGCCAGTCACGGAGCGGTTGGTAATTTTCAATAACGCCATTATGAACCAACGCCAATTTACCTGATCGATCTAAATGAGGATGTGAATTAACATCCGTCGGAGCACCATGTGTGGCCCAGCGAGTGTGACTGATTCCAGCGTGGCCTTGGGGATTGGTTTCTGCCACCAACTTACGAAGGTTGTCAATACGCCCTGCACGCTTCAATACCGTCAAACCGCCATCATGTTGCAAGGCCATGCCGGCCGAATCATAACCACGATATTCAAGACGACGTAATCCATCCAAAAGAATGGGGTTAGCTTGACGTTTGCCGATGTAACCGATGATACCACACATGATAATATAAATTAAAAAAAGAAATGTTAGCCGCCGATAGTTAGCGGGTCAAATGAAGGCCGCGGATGACCTCTGATAGAATTATTAATCCAAGTCCAGCTCGGGCTTGAAGTCTGCCGCGTGATAGGAACTGCGAACCAAAGGAGCGGAAGCCACATGGCGGAAGCCCTTATTTAAGGCGATTTGCTTATAGTTCTCAAATGTGTCTGGGTGAACATAGCTCACGACAGGCAGATGCTGTTCAGAAGGTCTCAAATATTGCCCCAGAGTCAGAACCGTAACGCCATGCTCAAGCAAATCGTCCATGGCCTGAAACAACTCAGACTCCGTTTCGCCAAGTCCCAGCATGAGGCCACTCTTGGTTGCCACCTTACCGCCAAGCTCAATCGCCATTTCTTTGGCGCGTTTTAAAACATGCAAACTGCGATGATACTGCGCCCGAGAACGCACCAGTGGGGTAAGTCGCTCTACAGTCTCAAGATTGTGATTGAAAATATGAGGCTTCGATTTCATCACCGTAAGCAGAGCGTCATCCTTGCCGTTAAAATCGGGAACCAAAATTTCAATGGTGATCTCGGGGGTGGTTTCACGCACCGCTTCAATGGTTCTCGCAAAGTGCTCTGCCCCACCATCTGGCACGTCATCACGTGCCACAGCAGTAATGACAATGTGATTAAGTTTCATTCGCTTCACCGCCGTAGCCACGCGCTGCGGTTCGTCGGCTTCAAGAGCAAACGGCTTGGCTGTCTTAACCGCACAGAACCCACAAGCCCGTGTACAACGATCTCCTGCGATCATGAAGGTAGCAGTTCCTTGACTCCAGCATTCCCAGCGATTCGGGCACTGGGCTTCTTCGCACACCGTATGCAGCTTGAGATCGGAAATGAGGGCCTTGGTGCTCCAAAACACCGGATCACGCGGAAGCTTCACGCGAATCCAGTCCGGCTTTTTTTCCTTATGCAAGGCGGGGTCAATCTTTGGCGTCATGAGTTGTTCACTTTGCGTCTGTAACGGAGAAATGCAACGTCTGAGCCTAAGCTTTCATGATTGTTGCTGGTTTTTATGGTCATTTTCTCATTTTAATGCTGATCAATCGCACTGCAATCTCATCCTAAATGAAGATTGCCGTTGCGCAGTGCTTCACTCCATGATGAAGTCCAATCCCATCATGAAGAAAACAATTTTCAACGCTCTAGTCGTCGGCATCATTGGCTTGGCGCAAATCGCTCAGGCACAAGACGCCAAACCTCCAGTAACAACCCCCCAACCCCTCAAAGGCATCGTGAAAGCAGTTATCGAAACTTCCAAAGGCAACATCGAAATTGAACTCGACGCAGACAAAGCGCCACTCTCTGTTCAAAACTTCGTCAACTATGTAAACAAAAGCTTTTACGATGGCACTATATTCCATCGTGTTATCCCTAATTTCATGATCCAATGCGGTGGATTCACCCCTGACATGCAACAGAAAGCACCAGACAAAACCATTCAATGCGAATCCAAGAATGGCCTCAAGAATTTAAAGGGAACTCTCGCAATGGCTCGCACCAGCGATCCTCACAGCGCCACTTCACAATTCTTCATTAACGTAAAAGACAACGCCAATCTGGATTTCCCAAGTTTCGATGGCTGGGGCTATGCGGTGTTTGGCAAAGTGACAAAGGGTATTGAAGTAGCAGATGAAATCGTCAAAGCACCCACCACAAAAAAGGGGCAACACGGTGACGTGCCTGTTGAAGCAATCACCATCAACAAGGTAACCATCACGCCTTAATCCATCGAAAGACGACATTCGTATTCATGATGGGGGCGGCTCCCGGCTTTACCTCATCATTTTCCTCCTCATCTGTCCATCATGGCAATCCCTCTCGAAGATTTATTTAACGATGTCATTGGCAAGGCTCAACGCGGCCTAGCTCTCTCTGATGAAGCGCTGGCTCAAAAAGCCGGCGTGGATACCTCAGAACTGCAACGTGTACTGAGTGGTGAAAAGTTAGAAGATATCGTCAGTAAAATAGCCCCTGCATTGAATCTGCATGAGCAATCACTCATCACGATGATGGGGCAAAAATGGCGCCCACACCCCCAAGAAATTGATGGTTTAGCCCAATTCAATAGCACTTACGGAGACATGACCGTGAACGCCTACGTGGCTTGGGACATGACCTCCAAAG
>VFKY01000266.1 GCA_009885275.1 Verrucomicrobiota bacterium
CGCGTGTCCCTCCAACTCATCAGTCATGACCAGCCGATCGAAGGCATCATAAGCCTGGTGACGGGCGAGGGGAAAGGTTCGGCGCTTCGCCTCAGTTTGAAGGGTTTCGTATTCAGTCCGAAGGAAATCGAAAGCATCAAGCGGCTTGATGATCCAACCAACATGAGGGCTGACGAAGCGACGATATGATGGGATGCCGTGAGATTTTTCTTGCCTATCTCTCGATCATTAGTGCTTATGAGTGCTCATTAGTGGTTGGTAAAGACTGAAAACTCCCCGCGAGAATTGGGAATGATGTGGCGTTTAAGTTTTCCCTGCTTTATAAACAGACCTCTTATTCTATGAAACTTCGACATTCTCTTACTTCCCTTCTCGCTGGTCTCGCTCTCGCGGGCAGCCTCGCCTTGACCTTTGCTGCCAATCCCATTCCTGCCGATGTGAAGCAGGGTGGCTTTGCCATTGGTCCTCAAGCCTATAGCTTTAATCGTTTCACGGCGTTTGAGGCTATTGAAAAAGCGCAATTGGCGGGGGCGAAGGTGATTGAGTTCTACCCTACTCAAAAGCTCAGTCCAGACAAGATGGATAAAAAATTACACCACACGATGAGCGATGAAGATTTCAAAGCGTTGCAAGAGAAGCTGACGAAACATGGCGTCAAAGCCGTGAACTACGGTGTCGTAGGCGGCAAGGATGAGGCGGAATGGCGTCAAATTTTTGAGTTCGCCAAGAAACTTGGGCTCTATGCGATCACGACGGAAGACGTGAAGAATCTCGACGTCATCGAAAAACTCGTGAAAGAGTATGATATTCGGGTGGGGTACCATGAGCACGCCAAGCGTCCCTTGGATCGCAGTTATGAAATCTGGGATCCGGCCTTTGTTGCCAAGATGCTGAAGGATCGCGACCCCCGTATTGGTGCTTGTGCGGACACCGGCCATTGGGCTACCAGCGGTTTGGTGCCATTGGATTGCTTGAAGATACTCAAGGGGCGAATCATCAGCGCCCACCTCAAGGATCGTCCGGAGAACGGGAAACAAATGCCAGATACCGTCTATGGCACTGGTGTGAGTGATATTGCGGGTTGCCTTGCTGAATTGAAAGCTCAAGGCTTCGAGGGCAACATCTCCGTAGAATATGAAAACAAGTGGGAAGACAATGTGGGGGACATCAAGCTCTGCATCGAGTTCGTGAAGAACTGGGGTGAGAAGAACAAGTGATACAGAGGCAGAAATTTCTCTATTGATAGCTTTTAAACGTCGCAGTCGGATGGCTGCGGCGTTTATTTTTTTCGTTGAGCATCGGAAGGTAGCTCAATCAATGAAAGAGCATAGAGCACTTCGCAGGCACCTTCTCCCTCGTCATCGCGAGACAGGGAGCTGCGCCAGGGTTTAAGTCCGCGGGGATGGGTGGCTTCGACGAGATAGCCTTCGATCCTGATGAGAGTTCCTGATGGTAAAGCGTGGAGTTTTTGTAGTACAATATCATCCGCTGGAATCAGGTGCATGTTGGCACTGTGGCTTTTAACCTCTTGATTGCTGAGCGGGATTTTACTCCAGCAACGCCATTGATAGAATCGATTGGATTGCGTGATACTGAATTTTTCCAACAGCGCAAGCTCAGC
>VFKY01000228.1 GCA_009885275.1 Verrucomicrobiota bacterium
ATCCTATATTGGCCGCAAGGCAGTGGATGGCATTTCCTTCCACATTAATCCGGGTGAGATTGTGGGGTTTCTTGGTCCGAACGGAGCGGGTAAAAGCACGACCATGCGAGTCATCACTGGTTACATGCCTCCGACCTCTGGTAACGTGACGGTGAATGGGTTTGATGTCTTCCGTGAATCCGTGCAAGCACGTCGCAGTCTAGGCTATATGCCGGAGAATGCTCCGCTCTATCTCGATATGCGCGTCAAAGAGTATCTCTCCTTCCGCGGTGCGCTGAAAGGAGTTAGAGGCAAGGCTTTGCGCGAACAACTCGGCGCTGTCATGGAGGCCTGCGATCTCACAGAAGTACGGCGCAAGATGATCGGCAGTCTCTCCAAAGGATTTCGTCAGCGGGTAGCTCTTGCGGATGCGCTAGTTAGTAAGCCGCCCCTCCTGATTCTTGATGAGCCTACCAATGGCTTGGACCCTAATCAAATACGGCATGTCCGCGAGTTGGTTCACTCCTTTCAAGAAGGACAGACCATTTTACTCTCCACCCATATCCTCAGTGAAGTGGAACAAAACTGCACTCGGGTGCTACTCCTGCACCGTGGAAAATTACGCGCCGATGACACCCCTAAAAACCTTGTGCGAAAGCTTCGCGCGGTCAGTGATGTCCATCTTGAAGTGCAAGGCAAAGGTAATTTGACCGAGCTTCTCGCCAAGATTCCCGGAGTAAGAAAGGTATCAGAAGATGACAATGATGGGCCTTGGAAATATTTCACCATTCGAGTGGAAGCTCGAGCAGATATACGGGAGGCGATTTTTGCAGAAGCGCTCAAACAGGAATGGCAAATCCGTGAATTACATCGGAAGCTGCCCAGTCTTGAAGATGTTTTTGTGGAACTGACACAAGAATAGCCACTTTCAGAAAAATCCCCCTTCATGCGAGTCTTTATTACTCTCTTATTCAAGGAGCTCCGCAGCTTCTATTACTCTCCCGTTGCCTATGTCATACTAGCATTGGTGATGATCATCAACGGCATCTCTTTTCGCGCTGCTATTATCGTATTGGAAAGCTCTACACAGCAGAACAGCATTGTCAGATGGACGTTTTGCTCCCAGTGGTTCTGGCTCTCTTATTTCTTTCTATTTCCATTGCTCACCATGCGATTGTTCGCTGAAGAGCGAAAAATGGGGACGTTTGAAACTCTATTCACGGCTCCAGTACAAACTTGGCAGGTAGTTTGGTCAAAATACCTCGCCTCAGTTTTTACTTACTGTCTGTTATGGGTACCCAGTTTTTTAAACTTCATCATTTTCCAAAGCATGACCGATGGAGCCGCGGAGATTCCGGCAGGAGCATTGCTTGGAACTTACCTTCTTCTGTTTTTCCTAGGGCTTTTCAATCTCGCGCTCGGATGCTTTGCCTCCTCTCTCTGTTCCAATCAAATCGTGGCCGCAGTGCTCTCGTTTACCCTCAGTCTGCTGCACTTTCTAATTGGCTTCTTTGCCCTTAATTTCGGCAGGCACTTGCCCGCCAAGTTAATGGAAATAGTCTCTTACATAACCACGGCAGAGCATATTCAAATATTCACCAACGGCCTGCTCGACTCTCGCCCATTGGTTTATTACTTCAGCATGTCGCTGTTGTTTCTCATCTTCACCCATCACGTGCTGGAGTTTCGCCGCTGGCGTTTGTAGCCCTTCATCTCATGCAGAATTCCCAACCGAATCCCTCTGATTCAGATTCCTCACCCCGACCAATGCACCGCTTTGGTATCAGTGTGAATGTCTTCATTCAATTGACATTGTGCGTGGTGCTATTTGGCATTGCGAACTATCTGAATTATCGCCACTACATCAGACGCGATCTCACTCCGAACAGAGATTATACACTGAGTGAGACGACGCAAAACTATCTGCGAAAACTCTCCAAGGATGTGGATTTAACGCTGATCTTCGCTCGTGAGTCAAACCTCATGCAAGATTCACGGGCGTTAGCGGAGGAGTTCCGCTCTATTAAGAAGAGTCGCATTAAGGTTGAGGAAGTGGATCCCGCTCGCGATCTTGAAAGAGCAGAACAGCTCAAATTACAATATGGCATTACCCTGAGCAGTAATGGCATTCTTGTGAGCGCCAATAATCGCACCCGTTTCATCACTGAAGAGGAACTCATCATCAAGGGGCTTAATGGAGATCGCGACAATCCTAGCATCGATTTTCGTGGGGAAGATGCCGTCTCATCGGCGATTATAGGATTAATTGAGGCGCAGGTGCGGAAGTTTTATGTCATCACCGGGAAGGGGGCCTCCACAATTGATGGAAATGAATTTGCATATTCCAGCCTCGCCGATCTCGGCATGCAACAAAATTTTGAAATGATCCGATTGAACTTAACTGAAATTGAGTCCGTGCCGGAAAATGCCAGTGGCATCGTGCTGATCGGAGCGCTCTATGATCTCAGTGAGCGTGAAATTGTGATACTGCAAAACTACTGGTTGGAGAAACGCGCGGCCATTCTGGTGATGCTTGATCCCAACGGGGAAACTCCAAGATTACGACAATTCCTCCAAAGCAAAGGCGTTACTCCAAGATCTGACCGTGTGCTTTTGGCTGAGAGCACCAGTGCTGGGCCTAAAAAACAATTCAGTGTGGAGACCGTGTTTTTACAAAATTCTCCCATCACCAAACCATTTACCCAAGTCAACGCTTCCTTCAGCGGTCAAACACAGTCGCTTGATTTGAAAGTTGATGCACCAGAATTAAAGGCCCAACAAATTGAAGTTACCCCACTCATTGATGCTGCCAGTCGTTTTTGGGGAGAGACTCGCTATCTTTTAGATTTACCTGTAGTTGACCTGGAAGACACTAAGCCCCCTGTGCATGTTGCAGCAAGCGTGGAACGTGGTGCGGTAAGCGATGAGCGGTTACGCGTGGACAGCTCGCGCATGGTGGTGGTGGGAAATGCGCTTTTGCTAGATCCGAAGTCTAGGCTCGCAGTCCATCAGGACTTCATTGCGGCAAGTTTTAACTGGATGATGGCACGAGAGCGTCTCATTGGTGTCATCTCAAAGCGCAAACAACTGTTTCGCATCGAACTCACAGCTCAACAAAGCAAACACGTATTCTGGGTTACCGCCTTTCTCATGCCGGGATTGGTTTTAGGATTCGGATTTTTAATGTGGAGTCATCGAAGAGCATGAAACTGAGCACTACGATTCTATTACTTCTTCTTGTCGGAGGATTGGCTTTTTTCATCGTCACGGAAGAGCGGTCCATGCTTACGACTAAAGAGAAATTATCCATGGCAACCAAGCCGTTTTCATTTAAACCAGAAGAGATCTATGGCATTACGATTACGACGAAGGATAATTCCGTAGAGCTTTCCAGACAAAACGGCGATTGGCAGATGAATACCCCACTTATAGATCGGGCAGCTCCTGATCATGTCGCTAAACTTCTTACGGATATCCTCGCGTTGGAGTGGTTAGAAACCATTAAAAGCTCCGAAATGGACAAGAGCGCACTAAAATCTACAGGGCTCACTGGGAACGCGACCATCGTCACCCTCCACACTCAGGACAAAAATGTGATTCAGATAAAATTGGGGAATAAGGCGGCCATAGAAAATACCACTTACATTTCACTGCCATCTCAGGATGAATCGTTGCTTCATATTGCCAAAACCGAGTTAGGAACTTTCCTTCAAAAAACACCTGAAGAGTGGCGCGACTCAAAGCTTTTACGTTTAAAGGCCGACGCTATTCGTAGGATAACGCTCGCGGCTGAAACAGGAGCCATTGAATTTTCACGTGCAGCAGATGGCGCATGGACTCTAGACAAACCTCTTCAAACACGAGCCAGCGATGAGCGCCTTAAATCTGTGCTCGCGGCCATACTGAATCTCGAAATCAAGTTTTTCAAAAGCGTTGACCAAACAGCACCAGCGCCCAATTCAACTCAATCTCTCATGGAGATTACGCTTGAAGCTGCAGGAGAAATAAAACCTGTGGTAATTACTCTGCATTCCGCGGCAACTCCCGGCGCCGATGTAATGGTCAAGGTCAACAATCGCGCTGGGGCATTCTTAGCACCTGGAAAAGTCGCTGAATTATGGAAGCTCCACCCGAATCATCTGCGAGACCAGAGACTTGCGCGTATTCCTGTTGAAGCTGCTACTGTCATCCGTCTCCGAAGCCCAGCTTACGCTGAGGTTATACTCGACAGACAAGCTGATACTTGGATGCTGACTCGGCTCGGTAAAACAGAGTCCGCAAATCAAGATCGCGTGCAAAAACTCTTTGATGGTTTGAACTCAGCTCAGATTAGAGATTTTTTAAGCGACGCCCCGACGACTCTGGATGCTTTTGGATTAAATCAGCCCTTTCTCGAGGTTGAGTGGCGCACTAACGCTATTGCGAAAGTCCTGCAACTGGGGCAAGGCGCTCAAGGTATCGTTTGTGCCAAGTATAAAGATGAACCTTTTATCTATCGCGTAAATCCTCTCATGCTTAGTTCTTTACCAGTTGATGGTCAAAAATGGAGAAATAAGTCCGTGATCAACGTCAGTCAGTTTACCGTCAGCCGCATTATTATCGCAGAGGGTAACGCCCCTTCTTTGACGCTGAATTATCAAGCCAATATCGCTTCTTGGAAAGCAAACATGGCAGGAAAGGATGTGACCGCTCAGTTGGATAATGCTCAAGCAAATATACTGCTTCAGCGATTGGCAAACTTTGAATCGCTAGACTGGAGCAGTGATCGTAGAGCCGCAAATGAGGCCCTTAAAAATACGACACTCACTGTGCAATTACTTCTGAGCGACCCAGATAATCCCAAAGCAGAACTTAAAGCCACCACCTTAATATTTGCGCCAACGATTCCGGGCATGGACACCGCTCTTTATCATGGACGTGTTGAGGGTGATCCAGACAGTTTTCTCATTGATCGCGACCGGTATCATGAGTTGATCTCATCGGTCTTGAAAAAGTGATTTATTTTACGGCGATATATATTGAGGCTATACCAAAGCTTAACTTGATCGCTTTTGCTTCTCTAAATCCATTCTGGCAAATCAGGCAGCACATGGCGTCACCAGATGGAAATTGCTCAATGGTTTTACAGAGATACTCGTAGGCTTGCCGCTCCCCAGTGAGAGCACCTGCGATCAAGGGCATCACTTGACGAAGGTAAAATAGGTGGGCGCTACGCATCAGCGAATTTTCGGGGAGCGAGAAATCGAGCACGAAAAGCGCGCCACCAGGACGAAGCACGCGCGCCATTTCCGTAAGTGCATCCGACCATGATGCCATATTACGCAGGCCGAAAGCGACCGTAACAATATCTATGGATGCATCAGTAATCGGAAGATTGAGAGCATCTGCGACAATGAGATTTTGCATCCCATTTTTTTTCGCTTCTTGCAACATAGGCGGCGAAAAATCAGCTCCTAATACATCAGCAACCGGGCATTGACGCTTTATCTCCATGGCAAGATCACCACTGCCTGTAGCAAGATCCAGCACAATCTCAGGGTGTAATTCAGCCACGAGTCTGGCTGTTTTCCAACGCCAAAGAATATCAATTCCAAAACTCAAGACGTGGTTGGTCAGCACATATCGCTTGGCAATATTTGCGAAAGCACCGCGGACAAATGTCGCGTCCTGACCTCGATTGTGATTGCTCACTTCCATTTAACGCCATCTTGTTAATGGTGCTCACGAGAGGATTCGAACCTCCACAGGTCGCCCCACAAGAACCTGAATCTTGCGCGTCTACCAATTTCGCCACGTGAGCATTATATACTGCGGCAAGTGGACCACCATCCTCTCAGGCTCAACTTTCTCAACAGGAATTTTATAAGATGTGCCATGACGCACCCGCTAGTCCCCCACACGCCCAGATGCTGGCGTTTCAATGTGAAAAAGATAATTTGTTTCCTGATTTTCAAGCGTGTTAAATTTTGTCCCGAACATGGCTCTCGCCTTCGCAACATTGGTAAAAAAATGCAGTCGTCCATCAACACCAAAGCAGAGCCCATCAGGCCAGAGAAGCCGTGAGTCTGTGATAATTATGCGATAATTCTTAGTATCTGCTGCAATCACGCCAATGGCTTTTGAAGCGAGGTCTGAAACGTAGACATTGCCCTTGGAATCAAGGCTAATTCCATCGCAGATAGGTTTTGCAGAATATTCCTCTACCAGCCCGGCAAGCTTCTCAGGGCTCAGATTAACATTTCTCAAATGCTCTGTTCTGATTCGGTACAAATGCAGAGAGCGCATGGGACCATAGTATAGCCATTCACCCTTTCGATCTAAGGCGATGGGATTTACACCTCCTTGTGGATCTGCCACGCTGCCATCAAGACGCAACGTTTGAATTTTTTTTCCATCGATCACCAAATCTAATCCTGTCACAGGAACCACCGAGGGGTGCCCCTGTAAAACCCTACGCGCGGCACCTGTGTTCGCGTCGAGCACGATAAGTGCCGCATCTGCACCCTTGGCAGGGTCAGTCAGATATAAATAGGGTTGTTCTGGATCAAGGGCGAGATCATCGAGCAAGGAGCCTGGTAAAACCACCGGAGGCACAAGATTAAATACCCGGTGTATCCTCCCATGATCGTAATCCCACGCCACCACTTTGGGCGGAAGCTCACTTCTTCTTCCATTGTCGAGCATCCAGACGTTCCCCTGTTTATCCGATTGCATTCCCTTAATGGAATCGATTACCAGTTGTTCACCTGGCTTGCCCTGAGCAATAGCGATATTTGGAAACGGTTTTGACTCTCCAGTTTTACTAACTTCAATAACTCTATTTTCAGGTTTTTCATCAGAACTAACACTGATGATATAGGTCCCCTTGGGTGAGATGGTCATTCCCGCGGGTGCCAGAGGCAATTGGAAAATAGCTTCGAGATTAGGCTCGTCAGCTCCATAACATGAACAGCAGATAATTGCCGCGATCATCAGCGCGTAGCGACGGATAAGCTTCATCATTTTTAGAGCTTCAAAATACATTTCGCATCATGGTAAACGAGATTGATTACTGATGGAAATCAATAGCACGGCACTTCCGACTCACGCTCATCAGCTAATACTTAACCTTGGGTCGTTGCGAGACGATTCCGGCGAGCATTAATGAATGAGCGTATACAGAGAATCAAAAAGACTAGGCATAGCAAGCCCATTCCCCCTTGTGATAGCGCTTTAAGCCAAACGGTGCTGTCGCCTTTGACATAATTAATAACATTGGGGATACCTCTAGAAAGCCCAGCCCCTGCACCCAGTAGATTCAAAATAGCCGCGACGTGCATAGCGTGCTTATTGGCGGCAGGGCCGCGACTAGCAATCGCCCCTATGATCAACATGATGACACCAAAGCCTGCGGGTATCAGTGCTGTCTTGGCAGAAAATCCTGAACCAATGAAACCTGCGACACCAAGTGCGATGAGAAGCGCGCCGAAAAGATAAGATATTTTAGCCATTCTTAATAAATGGCTTAAACTCCGCTGATTACCAGTTTTTTATCCAGGCGCCGGTCTGCGTCTCGTCTTTTTTGATGGCCGCACTGTATCCTATTACAGAAGGCTTGCTTGGATCGTAATTGCCAAATGACCAGAGATCGAAGGTGGGGTTCACAGCTTCCGCGCTACCACCTATGTCGTATTGAAAAGGGCGCGCGAATCCATCCATAAAATAATAGCCACCACTATATTTAAAAATAACCGGCTTGGGCATGCTGCCATCAATGACATTCTCCAACTCTGGTGCATCAATTTGCCCGTCTGACACCACACTACCAGCAGCACCTTTTAGCATAATAGCATTATCACCATCTCCGGTAATGGCTTGATAGAGCATCCTTGCCCCACCTATGTAGAGTGTTGCCTCCGTTGGGTGCGGTTCAGTAGGATTTACAGGCGTAGGATACTCTCCAAATTTCTCTTTATATCTCTCGAGCGCTCCTTTGATCGCCGTCATTGCTGCCATAGTGCGATTACGTGATGCGGCTTGCTGCGCAAAGGTAAACGCCCCCATCGTCAACGCCGCTAATATAGCAATGATGGCGATAACGATTAAGAGTTCAATGAGAGTGAAGCCTGAACTGGTTCTGCGAGTCGGCTTGATTTGCCAATAGGTTTTCATATGGAGTCTTAAAGGGGTGAAGGCTTACGCCCGACTATGCTATGACTGACTACTAACACCTTGGATAATCTGAATGAGGGGCAGGAACAATGCGAGCACGATGATGCCGACGACTACCGCCAGCATAACAATCATTAAGGGCTCCAACATGGAAGTGAGCGCTGACACGGAGTTATCGACTTCATCTTCGTAAACATCAGAAATTTTAAGCAACATTTCTGGTAATTGCCCTGTCTCCTCGCCCACATCCACCATACTTATCACCATGGCGGGAAATACTTTACTAGCTTCCAAGGGAGCAACCATGCTTTCACCTTCTTTTACAGCATTGTGAACCTTGTCGATAGCATCTGAGATGACGACGTTACCGGCCGTTTCCCGAGTGATGTTTAATGCCTGTAAAATGGGCACACCACTTGTCACCAAGGTGCCTAGTGTACGAGTAAAGCGTGAGATAGCGCTTTTACGTTGGACATCCCCGAAGAGTGGAAGTCTGAGTTTCACCTGATCAATAAAACGCCGCCCCCCCTGCGAGGAATTAAGTATACGCCATCCCACGAAAAATGCGGCGACGATGCCCATCAAGATAAATACATTCTCCTGAACAAATCGGCTAAACCCGATAACCGCTTTCGTCAAATCTGGAAGCTTATCCTTGGATCCAAGCATATCCTCGAAAATCTGCTCAAACTTGGGCACGATGACCAACATGAGGAAAATCACAATTCCCACGGCAATCGTCATCACGATCAATGGATAGACCATGGCGGCCACGATCTTGTTTTTAAGCTTTTGGGCTTTTTCTTGATATTCGGCAAGACGATTCAACACAAGCTCCAAGACCCCGCCGAGTTCCCCAGCCTTAACCATGTTGATGTATAACTTGTTATAGATGCGAGGAAATTGGGAGAGGCTTTCCGAAAATGTGCTGCCTGTTTGAACCGATTCAGCCAATGTCGTGATGGTTTTTTTCATGATCGGATTAGGCTCCTGCCTAGCCAGCACGGTCAAACCACGTAACAATGGCAAGCCGGAATCGATCAGTGTGGCGAGCTGACGTGTGAAAATCATCAACGTTTTACCATTCACTTTGGCGGCACCAGAGGCTTTACCACCTGTACTTGCTTTTCCTTTGTCGCCCCCGGAACTGCGCACTTTTTTCTTAATGGACGAGGTATCCCCCTTGCCCTCTTCCACCACCTGTGTGGGATAAAGTTGACCTTTTCGCAGTTGCCCAATGGCTTCTGCCTCATTTGTGGCTTCGATGACTCCGGCAGTTTCCTGTCCGTTCTGGTCAAGGGCGATATAATGGAACTTTGGCATGGCTAAAAATCGTCGGTTGTCTTACGTAATATTACTCTTGAGGAAAGATTACCGTTTTCTGAGGGGACTTGTCCACTGTGAAAAATGCATTTGCATGTGAGAAATGAACTATCAGGAGGCTCAGGTGTATTTCAAAACCTCTTCAATTGAAGTTTCGCCATCATAAATGTTACGCAATCCATCGTCACGAAGGCTGGACATACCAAGTTCGATGGCTTTTTGACGGATGACCAAAGTAGGAGCCTTCTGCGTAATAAGCTCACGCAAGGGATCATTAATATCCAACAATTCATAAAGTCCCTTTCGTCCTTTGTAACCACTATTACCACAGGTGCTACAACCAGCTCCGGTATAAAACTTTTTGTTGCCTATATCACTCTGTGAAAGATTTAATTGATTTAAAACTATGGGATTGGGATCGTAAGGCACGCGACAAAATTTACAAATGGTGCGCAAAAGACGTTGTGCAAGCACGCCTTCCAATGTTGCCGCTAATAGGAATGGCTCTACGCCCATATCGATCAAGCGGGTCACGGCACCTGCAGAATCATTGGTATGCAAGGTGCTTAAGACCAAATGCCCTGTGAGAGATGCTTGAATGGCTATTTGTGCAGTTTCGACGTCTCGCATTTCTCCCACCATAATGCGGTCAGGATCTTGACGAAGGAACGCACGAAGAGCTCTGCCGAATGTCAAACCAACAGCTTCATTGATAGGCACCTGCATGATGCCATCAATGTCATACTCAACAGGATCTTCCGCCGTCAGCAACTTGGCATCAATGGTGTTAATTTCCTTGAGCGCCGCATAAAGCGTTGTGGTTTTGCCTGCTCCTGTGGGGCCAGTAACGATAAAGATACCGTTGGGCTTATGAATAGTCTCTTGGATATAGTCGTAGAGAAATTTTGGCATTCCAAGTGAAGATAAATCCAAATTAACCGAGGAGCGGTCAAGAACGCGTAGCACGACGCTTTCTCCATACTGCGTCGGCAGCGTGGAGACCCGCATGTCCACCTGCCTACCTTCAACGGTAGTCATGATGCGCCCATCCTGCGGCACCCGTCGTTCCGCGATGTTCATGTTGGACATGACTTTTACACGAGAAATAATCGAATTCGAGAGATGCACGGGCGGCGGGGCCATCTCATAAAGTGATCCGTCCACGCGGTAGCGGATCTTAAACTCATGCTCAAAAGGCTCAAAATGAATGTCTGAAGCTTTTTCCTTAATCGCCTGCTCAAGCACCAAATCGACAAATCGAACTATCGGCGCGCTATTGGCTTCTGCTTCAAGGCTTGCCTTGTCTGTGCCCTTTGTTGGCGTCACCCCAAGCTGACTGAAGATATCCTGAATGCTCTGAGTACCACTGCCATAATGACTATCGATCAATTTCTGAATCTGTTCACGCCGCGCTACTACAGGCACAATATTTTTTCCCAAACCAAATCGAAGGTCTTCAAGTAACTGTGCATTCAAGGGGTCAATCAAAGCTATATGCAACCCTTCCGGTGATGTCGCTATGGGAAATGCTCCACACAAACGAGCCATGCCGGCAGTAACTGTCTGAAGTATTTCCGGGGTCGGTTCGAATGTGGTTAGATCGTAATATTCGGCGCCTATTTCACTGGCAACGAGAGCCCAAAACTCATCGATTGTAGCAAAAATACCAAACTCCACCAGCAACTCGACAAGGTCTTTGCCGCTGTTTTTTGCATCCATTAAAATATCATCCGCCTGCCCCTCATTGATGAGGTTGCGATGCATTAACATGTCCACCACACTCTGTGCCGTCATTGTCTTATAAGTATATTAATTGTTAAATGCACGCGATCGATCATACAAGATTAATTAGAATCCGACATGGTGGCCTCGATCACTTCGTCTGCGGTCGTCATACCAGAAAGCACCTTGCGGATGCCGTCTTCTCTCATGGTTCTCATGCCAAGCTCACGTGCGCGACGGCGCAGGGTTGGTGCAGGCAGCTGCTCATTGATCATGCTGCGAACTTCATCATCCATTTTAAATATCTCCAAAATGGACAAGCGGCCTCTATAGCCATTACCGCGGCATTTCGGGCAACCCTTTGCATCCATGATGGTCGCACCATATGCCTGAGCGGCATCAAGATTAAGAGAGCGAAGTTGTTTTTCATTAAGAATCCCCGGCTCTCGACATTCTGCGCACAATTTCCGAACAAGGCGCTGCGCCTCAATGGCTCTCACTGACGAAGC
>VFKY01000387.1 GCA_009885275.1 Verrucomicrobiota bacterium
AAGCACTGTTTCAGCTTCTTTGAGAATACCAAAGCGCTCCGTGGCATCGCCAGTTTGAGCGGACTTACGTAACAATTCCTCATAGCGTTCACTGCTCCACCCGGTCATGTTGTTACCATTGTTTTTTGTCCACATGCCGAGGAAAGTCATGGGATCGGTGTAATCACCAATCCAAGAACTGCGGGAAACCTCGTAGGCTCCGCGACGCTGACTGTCGAGATACACCTGCCAGTCTTGGTTGATGATGCTGATCTCGATGCCGAGATGTTCGCGCCACATGCTCTGTACTGCTTGGGCAATGAGGCGATGTCCCTCGGCAGTGTTGATGAGGATTTCAAATTTCGGGAACCCTTTACCATCAGGGAAACCGGCTTCCGCCAGCAGGCGACGGGCTTCCACAGGATCAAAGCGCATGACATTAGGTCCCTGATAGCCCTTTTCTGAAGTGGGCGTGTAACCCACCGCAGGGCGCTGCGATCCGCGTAGAACATTGCGAATGATGCTCTCGCGATCCACGGCTAATGCCAGAGCCTTTCGTACTTTAGGATTGTTCAACGGAGGCCGGGTGATATTCAGTCGGTAATAGTAAACCGCGAGCTGTGTCTCCTCGCGGAAGACGTCCTTTTTATTTTCACGATACTCAGGAATTTTATCCAAGGGCATGGTCAGCGTAACGTGAAGTTGCCCACTGCGAAACGCGCGTTCTTCGGTGCCTTCATTCGTGATGGGAAAGTAATGGATTTCATGAAGTTTCACCACGTTGGCATCCCAGTAAAAAGGGTTGCGCTCAACCTTGAGAATGTGAGTGAAGAGCCATTCCTTGAGTTTGAAGGGGCCATTACTGACAATGTTCTCTCGGCGTGTCCATTGTGAAAAGCGGTCAATCATGCCGCCGTATTTTTCGATGGTATGCTTCGGCACTGGATACCAAGAGTGATGTTTCAACACCGAGGTGAAATAGGGAGTAGGGCCCTTGAGGTCGATTTCTAGGGTGTGATCATCAATGGCTTTCACGCCGACCAGTGAGAAGTCCTTGATCTCACCTTTATTGAACGCCTCTGCCCCCTTCAAAAAGTAGAGCATCTCTGCATAATCGGAAGCCATCTCGGGGGTGAGGATGCGTTGATAAGCGTAAACAAAGTCGTGCGCCGTGACCGGTGTACCATCGCTCCAGCGCCCATTGGGTTGGAGATGAAAGGTCCATTTGGTGAAATTTTCATGCTGCCATGTGGCAGCTGCGCCGGGGGAGTCGCTATAGTCATCCGTGGGATGATAGGCAATCAATCCTTCAAAGATCGCTGAGGTTACCTGACGCTCAGGATTACCGGTGGCGATATGCGGGTCGAGTGTTTCCAGTTCAGTTCCATTGCCTAAGAGAAGAATTTTTTCCCGAGCCGCGATGACGGTGCGATCTTTCCGAGAGAGTCGGGTATCAACAAACCAGACCGTGGGCAGGACGATCACGGCTAATATGAGGATACGGTAGAACCATTTCATGAATATGCGGAGTGTAGAAAGTTGTAACGGCGGCGTAAAGCATAGATGTGAATGGAATGAGCTTTGCGACAAAAAACACGAAAGTCTTGTATCCTTACGCGTTCTATACAAACTAGCGCACTGATTAAAGAATGAGAGACTATTTCATCCGCCGT
>VFKY01000011.1 GCA_009885275.1 Verrucomicrobiota bacterium
ACTGGAAGATGCATCCCCCGCGCGAGGTTTGGCGTAAAGCTGTAGGGATTGGTTGGTCGGGCTTTAGTGTCGCCGGCCGAAGAGCTATTACACAGGAACAACGCGACAACCAAGAGTGCGTGACCTGTTACGACATCACCACTGGGGAAGTGCTATGGTCCCATGGGGATAAGACACGTTTTAGTGAAGCGATGGGGGGCGACGGTCCGCGCAGCACTCCCACCATCGATCTCGCGACAGGTAGCGTATTCACCCAAGGAGGTACCGGCATTCTGCAAAATCTCGATCTCGCTACAGGTAACGTGCGCTGGATGCACAACGTCCTTACCGAAACCAACTCACCCAACATCACGTGGGGCAAGAGCAACTCGCCCTTACTCAGCAACGACCTCGTCATCGTCACCGGCGGCAACACCAAGCCATCATTGCTCGCCTACAAGCAATCGACCGGCGAGCTCGCTTGGACCGCAGGTGAGGACGGCGCAAGCTACTCCACACCAGTGCAGATGACGCTCGCTGATAAACCACAAATTGTGATCGTCAATCAGTCTAGCGTAACCGGCCACGACCTCACTACTGGCCGTGTTTTATGGACCTTTCCTTGGCCCGCCACCATGCAATCCCCAAAATCAGGGCAACCCATCCAAGCCAGTACCGACAGTTTTGTCGTGACCAGTAGCTACGGCGTAAAGGGGCACCTTGTTCGCATTGTAAAAGGCACTGATGAGACCTTCACCGCGACTTCTCTATGGGAAAGCAGTCACCCTCGCACTAAATTTAGCAGTATATCCATCGTCGGGGAACATGCCTACGGATTAGATGAGGGAACACTGGCCTGCATCGACATGAAAACGGGGGAACGAGGCTGGCGCAACGGTCGTTATGGCTTTGGACAGCACATCCTTCTCGGCGACCTCATGCTCATGCAGGCTGAGCGTGGCGACGTGGTTCTCATTCGTTTGAAGCCCGAAGCGCTAGAGGAAATTGGGCGTCTTCCCTCACTCAGTTCGAAAACATGGAATCCCCCCACGTTGGCCGGCCGATGGCTACTTGTACGCAATGACCGAGAAATGGTTTGCTACGAGCTGGCGGTGCAGAAATAAAATGAGGCCAAAGCGAAAAATCTCTCTCATTTCGGAAGCTGAAACGTTATCAAACAGATAGAAACGATACACACGATCCAAAAGTGTGCGCCTGCCAACGAATGGTGACTATCCTGAAAAATAATAATTCCCCCTGCCCTTTGAAACAAATTCTTGCCGACCATCCCCCTTTACTGATAAAATAAGCCCTTCCAGACAGCCGCCTAAGCCTACCCCAGTCACTCGATAATCATGAACGAAAACACGCCCCTTCCCTCACCGGTGCAAATTCAATCGTTAACCCCTCAAGGGATGACACCAGGATTGCATCAAGGTGTTCCGGCTTATGCTGCCCCGCAGCCTAGCAACTATCTGGTGCAACAGCCTGCCTACGCTCCCCAAATGGAGTATGCCGTAGCAGAAGCGCCAGAGATGTATTATGAGCCGATAGCGATTGAAGAGCCTAAGAAGAAGAACCCTTTCATGATCTATTGGAACAAGATCGGCGGCGGTTCCTTCATGATCAGTTTGTTGATCCATGCTGGGATATTGAT
>VFKY01000144.1 GCA_009885275.1 Verrucomicrobiota bacterium
CCGTGGCAGACCTTTTCGTCTAACCAAAGCGCCCAGAGTCGAATTCGACTCAGCCATTAAAACTCTGAAGACACCCAGCCTCAAAGCTGGGTGTCTTTTTTGTTCAGGTAATGGATTTTTGTAAACGACCCCCAAAGTCTGGAGTTGTTCGCAATGTTTCCCTCCACGATGGGAGCGATGTAATCTCGGGTGAAGATTCTGAACATTGCTCAGCGACTTGGCGAACTATTTCAGCAAATACAGTGATGGTGAGTCGCTCATCTTCAGAAATTTCCTCAAGATCATTGAAAAGCGCTTCATGGGAATAGCGGGTTACTAGCGTCTGCGCAGTGTCGAGATAAGTATCTGCAAGCCTTTCTAATTTTCGTGCTTCAGCAGAGAACCCGAGATCACTCCAGAGATGCGCTAGTAAAGTGCGGGTAACCTCGCGGGCCATACGGGTCAAGCCGCCTGAGGTATCGGAGAGCCCAGTGGCGGGGTCATAACCAAGATGCTGATGCTTGTGTTCAAAGTTCCCCCCCAAATCGACCTGACACATACGCTGTGAGGGCGCTTGGCGAAAAACATCACAGAGCATGCCAATTTCAAGTCCCCAATCGGAAGTAAGGCTAAGCTTGCTGAGAAACTTTGTTTCTGCCGCAAATTCACCGGAAAGTGGGTAGCGACACATGGCAAGAAAGCGCAGTAATGGAGTGGAGCCAAAAACTTCGCGTAGTGCCTGCAGAAGAGGGAAGATCAGTAGTCGCGTAACTCTTCCATACATGCGCTCGCGAACGCGCCCATAGTAGCTTTTGGCAAAGACATAATTCATCTCAGGACTCGCCACCGGTAGACATAAGCGCCAGAGCATATCCCTATCATAATTGATGATGTCGCTATCGTGACAGGCAATAACGCCGTGATGGCCCTTGGACAGCAGGTAGGCTACACCCATCCAAACATTACTTCCTTTTCCATGGACATGCGGGTTCTTAGTCGCGGCATTAACAGTGTTGTGGATAAGATCGAGACTAGGTCCGTCGTTCCATAGGATCGTGTGCGAAGTATCAGGAAGACTTTTTGCGAATATCTTTCTGGCTTTGTCATACTGAATCTTTGACATGCCATTCATGCTAAAGACGATCTCAGAGAGGTAACTTACATTGGCGAGTTGCTTGAGCATTCGAGGCAGCGCCTTTCGCTCAAGCTCCCCATATAAAGCTGGAATAATAAGGGCAATCGGCCTGTCTTTAGAGAGGCGTTTTAAGAGCGCTTCACGTTCATCGAGTTTTGTCTCTGCCAGGTGATGCAGCGTTGGCAGTAATATAGGTTGATGAAAATCGGGCATCTTCTTCTTTAAGGTGAATGGATACAGTCCTGGCCGACCAAGCTAAATTAAAGAGGGAGGATCTTGTTTTGAAGTGTCATCAATGATTTCAGTGGCACCCTTTTCATCCGTCAACGGTTCTGCGCCTTCTTCAATTTCGTGTCTCCATTTTCGTGATACCCAAGGCCGCACAAGACCATAACCTAGATAGGTCACGAATAATACGGAAGGCATCCACTGCCAGGCCTTCACGGTGAAAGCCAACACAATAATACTGATGATGACCCAGTGAAAGGAACGGCGAGTTTTCCAGTTGATCGATTTAAAGCTAGGGTATTCCACCTTACTAACCATGAGGTAAGAAAGCAAAACCATGAGAACGGGGAGTACATATTTCCAGCTTCCAATGGTCCGATCATTTCCTTCCAACCACAATAGAGTAAGGGTTAAAGAAACAATCACGCCAGCAGCAGCAGGAATGGGGCAACCACTAAAGAACTTCGATGAGGTGCCGTTTGCGGCATCTCTTGCTGCGATACAGTTAAATCGTGCCAACCTCATGGCACCACAGACAAGATAAACGCAAGCAATAAGCCAGCCCAGTCCCTTTACAGTCTGCTCAAATTCAGCGAGCACAATATCATGGACTAGCAGTGCTGGGGCGATACCGAAGGAAACAATGTCGGCAATCGAATCAAATTCCCTGCCAAAATCCGAGCTCTGTCCACTCATCCTCGCCAGACGTCCATCAAGAGCATCAAAGACACAGGCTACGAGGATAAAGCCAATAGCCCAAAGGTATCGGTGATTGTCTTCTTGAGGTTGAAAACGACCGACGATATGAAGAATGGCCATGAATCCGCACAAGAGATTTCCTGCGGTCATCAAATTGGGGAGCAAATATATGCGAGGTTCACGTTCGAGCATGACAGGACATTTAGCGCGAATATCCATTAGCTCCAATGATTTCATACAGGTGAACTGTTTGACCCATCCACTGATACGCGTAACCTTCCAAAATGACCGAAGTTATTGAAAGCCTCCCCCCCCTTGCCGGCGACACCCGCATGGTCGATCTGCTGCTTGCATATCCTGGTGCACAGCGTGCTCTGTTTGCCCGTTATCACATTGGCGGTTGCCGCAGTTGTGGCTTTCAACCCACGGAAACCCTAGCGCAAGTTTGTGAACGCAACGAAAACATTTCAATCTCCGAGGCTATTGAGCATATCCAGCAAAGCTATCAATCCGATGTGCGATTGAAAATTACGCCTTTGGAACTTGCGGCTTTAATGGAAAAATCAAGCGACCTTAAAATCCTTGATGTGCGCTCTCGCGAAGAGCATGAAGCGGTATGTATCCCCAGCTCACAACTCATGACGCAGGAGGTGATCCAGAAAATTTTTGACACTTATAGCAAGTCCGAACCTGTCATTTTGTATGATCATCACGGAGATCGAGCTCTTGATGCCACAGCCTATTTTATCGGACATGGTTTTTCGGAAACAAAGTGTCTTGAAGGCGGTATTGATGCGTATAGCATTCAAGTAGATCCAAGCCTGCCACGATATCGTGTGGAGATGGAGGACTAATAACAACGCTTGCCATGGACGAAAAAACTCTTCAAGAAGCTATCGCTAATCCCCAGAATTTGGGTGAAATCGTCGATGCCGATGCGGTTGGCACGGTCGGTAGTCCTGACTGCGGTGACATGGTTCGCATGTGGATCAAATACAAGGAACAGGATGGTCGCAAGGTCATCGATAAGGCCAGTTTTCAGAGCTTTGGCTGTCAGACCGCTATTGCTGTGGCCAGCATTGCCACACAGCTTATCAAGGGCAAAACCCGTGAGGAAGTTTTGAACATGACGGCCGCGGAATTATCTGAACCGCTTGGACCCTTGCCGCCCATGAAGATTCACTGTGGACAGATGGTGGAGGGGGCATTGAAAGCCGCACTGGAAGGGGGGATTTCCCCAGTCAAAAGTGGAGTCATCCCCCAATCAATGACTCCGCAAATTGCTACCTTGCATGACGCTTTAGCTTCGGCAGGTAAGCAGGTCGGCAAGATCAAAATCATCCCTTTGCCAGCCCCCTAATTTTAATAAAACCCCAACCGTTATTGCCATGCACTCAGACATTGAACTCAAACGCGAAGTCGAAGCCATCCAGATCCCAAGCGGAGACAGCATCCATTTGCCACAAGGCACCCGCGTTATTATTACACAGTCACTCGGAGGCACTTACACGGTAGCCACTGATCATGGCCTCGCTCGTATTTCATCCAAAGATGCAGATGCTCTGGGCATTGATCCCATTAGTGAACAGAAAAAGCAGGATGAACAATCTTCCTCCAATGTTCCTGCCGATGCCACCGATCTTGAGTTACAGGTGTGGGATCAGTTGCGTGGAGTTTATGACCCCGAAATCCCTGTGAATATCGTTGATCTCGGCTTGGTTTATGACTGTGCCATTGTCGAGGAAGAGGGTAAAAAGAAAGTCCAAATCAAGATGACATTGACGGCGCCGGGTTGTGGTATGGGGCCGACAATCGCCGCTGATGCCCAGTCTCGTGTGATGTCGATCGATGAGATTGATGACGCCGCCGTCGATCTCGTTTGGGATCCGGCATGGAATCAAAGCATGATCAGTGAAGAAGGTAAGATGAAGCTCGGCATGGTCTAACTGTAACATAAGCTTCCAGCCTGCATTGTGTCGTGGGCATTCTGCTTGCGTCAGGGGTAGGCGCTAAAAAATCACAACCATTAACTGCCCATCAAGTGCCAATACTCGGAACTCCCTTCACTTCGTCCGCCATCAAAGTTGTTATGCTCGGTTCTGGTGAGCTTGGCAAGGAGGTGGTTATTGAATTGCAACGCTACGGTTGCGAAGTCGTTGCTATCGATTCCTACCCCAATGCTCCCGCGATGCAGGTGGCCCACCGTTCACATGTTGTTTCCATGTTGGATGCTGATGCCTTGCGTCGTGTTTTGCTGGAGGAGAAGCCGAATTTGATTGTCCCGGAAGTAGAGGCGATTGCTACAGATGTTCTCGTGGAATTGGAGGCGCAAGGTTTCAAGGTTATTCCAACCGCGCGCGCTGCCAAGCTGACAATGAATCGCGAAGGCATCCGCCGTCTCGCGGCTGAGGAGCTTGGCTTGCGTGTATCACCGTATCAATTTGCCGCCACCGAGGAAGAGTTCCGCAGTGCCATTGCAACCATCGGAACGCCCTGCGTGGTCAAGCCCATCATGAGCAGCTCCGGCAAAGGTCAGAGCGTTGTGCGCAGCGAAGCCGACATTGAGAAGTCATGGAAGTACGCCCAGGAAGGCGGACGTGCAGGCAAGGGGAAGGTTATCGTTGAGGGCTTTGTTGATTTCGATTACGAGATCACCATGCTCACCCTGCGTCATGCGGGTGGTACTTCCTTTTGCGAGCCTATCGGCCACCTTCAAATAGATGGCGACTACCGTGAGAGTTGGCAGCCTCAGCCGATGACCGCAGCAGCTTTGGCAGAAAGTAAACGCATCGCCGAAGCTGTTACCACAGGGCTTGGTGGTTGGGGCATCTTTGGGGTCGAACTTTTCGTGAAAGCTGACAGGGTTTGGTTCAGTGAAGTTTCTCCACGGCCTCATGATACAGGATTGGTCACATTGCTGTCACAGGACTTCAGTCAGTTCGCCCTCCATGCCCGAGCTATTCTTGGACTGCCCGTTCCCAACATCCGTCAGCATGGTCCCAGCGCCTCTGCGGCGATTCTTGTTGAAGGTCACTCGCAGAACGTCAGCTTTGGCAATCTAGGTGAAGTCCTCAGCCAGCCCGACACTGCCCTGCGTCTCTTTGGCAAACCGGAAGTCAAAGGCAAACGTCGCATGGGCGTGGCCATTGCTCGTGGTGCCAGCATTGATGAGGCACGCGAAAAGGCGCGCAAGATGGTCGCGGCCGTGGAGGTGAAGCTGGGTTGAGTCGATCAAGGGATGACCAGTTTTTGACCAGGTCGGATTAGATCTGATGACAAACCATTGGTGCTTTTGAGCTTAGCTACACTTGTGTGGTGATTGAGGGCAATACGATAAAGTGAGTCGCCACTTTTTACAGTATAGCCACCACTAGACGTTTTTTTCTTAGTCGCTGTCGATGGTTTGGAGGCAACGGCACTGGATTTTTTAGGAGCTGAGCTTGCAGTGCTCTTTGATTTTGGTGGCACCTTTGAAACAACAGGTTCTGGAGTGTATTCTGGAGTGTATTCTGGAATTGATGAGGTTACTGGTTCAGGTTTGTATTCCTCATATTGAGGTGCGCCGCCTTGCTGTGGCGTACCGCCTTGCCCAGGGTAGGGATTATAAGCGCCTCCGCCATCAGTAGTGGCATATTCTGGATATTCAGAACCGTTGCCATCGCTCATTTTGTTCATCGTTTTGCATGAAACAAAAGTGAAACAAAGGAGCGCACTCGTGAACACTTGAAATATAGAAAATGTTTTCATGGTGATACGTTGAGATCAAAATTGAGACAGGGTAGATTATTAAGATTTCCTTAATAATGCAATGAATTTGTCAGCGAAGAACAACGAGCGCGCTGAGGCGTGAGAATGTGAGTCCTGTCTTGCTCCCGATGCGATATGAAATTTCATTCACAGTGATGTTGCATGGTGCGCAGGTCTTCCCTAATCTGACCGTCCATGAAAATCGGATTTAACCTGCTCCTTTGGACCGGTCACGTGACCGAAGAAAACTATTCCTTATTCCCTAAGCTGAAAGCTGTGGGCTACGATGGCGTTGAGATACCCATTTTTGACACCAGTGACCCTACTCACTTCACTAAAGTGGGTCAGGTGATCAAGGACAACGGCTTGGAATGTACTGCGGTCACAGTGTTGCCTGATGAGGCTCATAATGCCATTTCTCCCGATGCGAAGAACCGTCAGGGTGCGATAGACCATCTCAAGACAGTGATTGAATGCGCGCACAATGCCGGAGTGCAGACACTTTGCGGTCCGTATTATCAAGTGCTTGGTCAGTTCACAGGACGCTTTCCCACGGAGACAGAGCTCAATCACGCTGCGGAAGTGCACCGTGCTATTGCGCCTATTGCGCAGGCAGCGGGAGTGAAGTGTGCGATTGAGGCGCTTAACCGTTTTGAATCGCACTTGCTCAATACCATGGAGCAGGCGGCGAACTACGTGAAACTCGTGGATCACGAGAACTTCGGAACCATGTATGACACCTTCCATGCGAACATTGAAGAGAAAGATCCCATTGGTTGCATTGAGACTGTCTTTAAAACAGGCAAGCTTAACCATATCCATATTTCTGAAAACGATCGCGGCACCCCCGGTCGTGGACATGCCCCGTGCCGCGAAGCTATTCGTAAGGCTCGCGCGCTTGGTTATGATGGATGGCTTACGATTGAGGCCTTTGGCGGTTCGCTTCCTGACCTTGCTGCCGCAACGCGTGTTTGGCGTGATTTCTTCTCTTCACCAGAAGAAGTTTACACCGAGGGCTATGCATTGATTAAGAGCACTCTTGAAAATGCTTAACATTTGATGAAAACGGCGACCACAAGTCGCCGTTTTTATATACCTGTCATTTCAACGACAAAGAAGAAACCGAAAAATGAATACTAACGAACCCAACCATCATGCCATCTACGTGCCACAGGCGTCATCACGTCGTGGTTTTCTCCGCTCCAGCATCGCTGCAGGTACTGGGCTTGCTTTAAGCAATGCTTCGAATGCCTTCGCTGCACCTGGTGATCAAATCAAAATTGGACTTATCGGCTGTGGTGGTCGCGGTTCAGGCGCAGCGAGTCAGGCGCTCAGCAGCGGCAACTACAACTTCAAACTTTGGGCCATGGGAGACGCCCATCAAGATCGTCTTGATAGCGCCGTCAACAATCTGAGTGAAAAGCACAAGGATCAAGTTGATGTTGGCGATCGTAAGTTCGTTGGTCTTGATGCTTATGAGAAAGTTATTTCTCAGTGCGACCTCGTCATCCTTGCCACCCCTCCCGGATTCCGTCCCTATCATTTCGAAGCCGCAGTGAATGCTGGAAAAAACGTATTTATGGAGAAGCCAGTTGCGGCGGATGCCCCTGGCGTTCGAAAGGTTATTGAAATGGCCAAGGTGGCAGATGCTAAAGGTCTTCATGTGGTTGCAGGCTTACAAAGGCGCTACCAAAATTGCTATCGTGAAGCACTCAAGCAGGTGAAGGAAAATGGCATCATCGGTGAAATTGTGAGTGGCCAAGTGTATTGGAACAGCGCCGGTGTTTGGGTGAAAGATCGTGAAGAAGGCCAGACCGAGCTGCAATACCAATTGCGGAACTGGTATTATTTCAATTGGCTTTGTGGTGATCACATCAATGAACAGCACATCCACAACATCGATGTGGCCAACTGGTTCATTGGTGCAAATCCCGTCAGCGCTCAAGGTATGGGTGGTCGTCAGGTTCGTACCGGCAAAGAATTTGGTGAAATTTACGATCACCACTACGTCGAGTACACTTACCCTAATGGCGTTCGCGTTAACAGTCAGTGCCGTCACCAAAAAGGCTGTGAAAATCCTGTGCGCGAGGAATTTGCGGGCACTAAGGGCATCCTCTATCTCGACAACGGGGGACGTTGTTACGCCAATGATTACAAAGGCAACACCATCTGGCGCTATCGTGCGGAAGGTGCCGATCGCAAGGACCCTGATCCTTATCAAGTCGAGCACAATGAACTCCAAGATGCCATTCTCAATGGCAAGAAGATCAACAATGCTTATTATGCTGCCGACAGCACGATGACTGCGATCTTGGGCCGTTTTGCAAGTTACTCAGGCAAGACCGTGATGTGGGATGCAGCTCTTAATAGCGCGATTCAACTCATGCCAAATAAAGTGACATGGGAAACGGTACCTCCGAGTAAGCCCGATGAAAAAGGGTTCTACCCGATTGCTATCCCTGGTGTGACTAAGGTGGTCTAACGATTCTTTGTCGAAGTATTGATGCCCCGATTTCGCAGAACGCGGAGTCGGGGCTTTTTTTGGTGTTTAGAGAAGTAAAAATTGCGTATGGCCTTACCTTTCTATTCCGTTCTGTTGTTTATCCTAAATCCGGCAATGAGTTGCAAGCGAATGGGTGACAAACGAATGGGATATAGGACATTAGGATGAGAACTTCTGGCTAACCCAATGAGTGAGTCCACGCTCCAGCTCCAATTTGCGCTTCTGCATTCGATTGCCCCCATTTTTGTTTTCAGGTTTATCTACGTTTTCAGTGTGTCCTTTACTTATAATTACATTTAGTAATGGTGAAAGTAGCGAATGGCATTGCCTTTCCCCCTCGGCTCATGATAAAAATAGAGCCCCATGTCTTTGAATATTGATGATATTCTTGATGCCGCAGAGCAGCATCAAGCCAGTGATGTCTTCCTCCAAGAGGGAGAGGTGCCTCGACTAAAGATCAATGAAGAAATTAGGATGCTTGGTAACGAGCCCATGTCTTTAGGCAATATGTCAGCTCTCTGGCAGGTTTGCGGAGCGAATCCCATGAATGAACAGGATCGTGATTCCGGGCTCATTTCAAGTAATCGAGTGCGTTTCCGCGTCAACGTTCATCGCACCATGGGCAGACTTGCCGCGGTATTGCGACGTATTAAAACCGAGGTCCCGCCGCTGAACACACTGGGAGTTCCTGAATGGTTATTGTCGCGCTGGGCGAATCATGCTTTCGGTATGATTTTGGTCACAGGTCCTACTGGCACGGGAAAATCTACGACTATCGCTGCGTTGTTGCAGTGGATGAATGAGAATCTTGGGCGACACATTGTGACCATTGAAGATCCGGTGGAATATGTTTTCACGAATCAGAAATGTCACTTCACGCAACGTGAAGTTGGACGTGATACTGCCAACTTTGCCAATGGCCTGCGCAGTGCCATGCGTCAGGCACCTGATGTGATCTTTGTCGGAGAAATTCGCGACTTTGAAACCGCGCTCACGGCATTGCAAGCTGCGGAGACAGGGCATCTTGTGCTGGCGACACTGCACTCGGAACGTGTCAGTGACACCATGGAACGTTTTCTTAACCTTTTTCCAAAAGATCAAGCCGGCCTTGGCACTCACATGCTATCGCAGCAGTTAATTGGCGTTCTTTGTCAGAAGTTAATGCCGCGGATGGATGGAGGTTTACATTTACTGGTGGAGCACATCGAGAACGTGGGAGCCATGCGTGAGTGGATTCACAGTCGTGATGTGGGACACATTCAGGATTACCTGCGACGTGGCGGCGACCCTCATGCTGTTTCTTTCTTGCAAACCGCTATCTCAGCTTATGAAGCGGGAATTATCTCTGAGCAAACCGCCATTGAAGCTTTGGGCAGTGAAACAGAGTTTCGTCGGGCAGCACGTGGGATTCGCGGATAATTCAAATATTTATTACAATGACTCAGCACGATCTAATTGATTACCTCACCATGGTTTGCAATGTCGGTGGTTCCGATTTGCATATCAGCGCTAATGCACCCGCAATGGTGCGTATTAATGGAATCCTGCAACCGTTGACAGAAAATGTGCTTGATGCCGGGGATTGTCGGGAACTCATAATCAGTGCACTAAAAGAAACACAGCGTGCCAAATTGGAGCAAGATTGGGAGTTGGATTTCGCCATTGAAGTGAATAATTTAGGGCGTTTTCGTGGTACTGCCTACTATGCCACCAGTCATCTGGAGGCAACTTTTCGACATGTGCCAGATACCATTCCAGAGCTTGTAGATTTAGGGCATGGCTCATCAGTAGTGCGCATGTGTAATCATGAGCATGGATTGATTTTGATAACCGGCTCGAGTGGGTCTGGTAAAACGACTACACTTGCAAGCATGGTGCAAAAAATTGCTCGGGAGCGTGGAGGCTCTATTATTTGCATTGAAGATCCTGTCGAATATGTCTTCCAGCATAACCTTGGTGTTGTCAGGCAACGTCAGGTGGGATCGGATACCCAGAGCTTTGTTCATGCCTTACGCAGTGCATTGCGTTCTGATGCCGACGTCATTGTGGTTGGTGAAATGCGTGATCTTGAGAGTATTCGGATTGCCATTACAGCCGCTGAGACGGGGCATCTTGTGATAGGCACATTGCACACCACGGATGCCAGCACGACGGTGGCTCGCATTCTAGATGCATTCCCTGAAGAGATTCAAGATTATGTCAGCTCTCAACTCGCTCACAGCTTGATCGGTGTGGTGTGTCAGCATCTCATTACGAGACAAGATCAACCGGGGCGCGTGCTCGCTACTGAAATCATGAAAAACAATGTGGCCATCGCTGCCTGCATTCGCAGTCGGCGCTTTTCGCAGTTGCCCGGTCTCATTCAGATTGGGGGCAACGATGGCATGCACACGATAGATGATAGCCTTGCTCATCTAGTGAAACACGGCTTCATTTCTGTAGAAGACGCTTTGGTGCGCTGTCGTGACAAACCAATCATTATGCAGGCATATCAAACCTTACTGCAGGGATCAAAACGGAAATGAGGTGCCTTGCCAATTGCCTTTTGAAGAGTTAGAGTACGATCAAGTTACATGAGAATAATTTCCATACTATTGATCATCGCCGGGCTTGTTTCTGGATGGTTTATGTTGCAGAAAAAAGTTGTGGAGAATCGTGCTGGCGCATGGGCCGCTCAACTTGCTCCGCATCTCAAGGATCAGGACACGTCTGTAGATAAGGATGTGTCATCGAAAAATGCAGCCACTAATTTCTACTGGATTCTTTACTACTTTGACAAACTTGTTACCGAAGGCTTGGAGCCCGACACAGTGCTTACAGATGCCTGTAATCAAATTAAGATGCCTGTCGAGAAAGCGGCCTTAGTGCGGAAAAATCTTCTGGCAAATTATGAGACAGCCAAAAAATACCGCATCTACGAAGATATTACCAATGTGGTGAAAATGGAGCAAGGCGACCCACCGACCATGAAAATGTCCGGGTGGGAAGACGAGCTTGCGGTGATTGGACACATTGTCCCTCCGCACTTGTCACCCGAAGGAGAAGGAAGTCTGGCTAATTTTATATTGATGCCTGCCATTGTGCGTGATGCGCAAACCGGCCAGACTCCGTCGAACATACTTGAGCACGCTCGCGCCATGGAAAGAGCTCGAATTATCACGAAAATCAGTCTCGAAGAGATCGTGGCCTCAACAAAAAAAATCGTGCCATAGCTATTTGGCGGGCGAATGGCGGGCGAATTCTTGTCATCAATATTATTTGACTAATGAGTGACTCTCAGGCAAGGGATTCATCCAGCGATGAGCGACGTCCTACACAAGGCGACAGTGCTGGTTCTTAATCGAAACTGGCAGGCCATTGATATTAAAACTCCAGCCGATGCATTTTGCATGATGGCTTCGGGCACCGCGACGGCATTGGCCATCACTGTTGGCGAGGACATGTCTCCCGTAAAATGCAGGGAATGGTTTAATCTACCAGTGCGTGAGGCCGACAATGCGGTGCTTACTGTGAATGGACCCGTGCGTGTTCCCACGGTGATTGTTCTCGCTCGTTATGACAAGGTGCCAAAGCATCGTCCGAAACTGAGTGGGCGCGGTATCTGGGATCGAGATGGAGGAGTGTGTCAATATTCAGGTCGTAAGCTTTCTCGTGATGAAGGCAATATTGATCATGTGATTCCGCGCTCGCGTGGAGGTAAGACTTCATGGGATAACTGTGTCCTTGCCGATAAGCGTGTGAATAGCAAGAAGGCGGATCGGACGCCAGAAGAGGTGGGATTGAAGCTGCGCCGTAAACCAGTCGCACCCAAGGACATGCCTTCGACCTATTTCATCCGTAATACCCATGGGGTGACGGATTGGGAAATCTTTTTGTAGTAGAGTCGGGCTCCGTCTTCTTAAGCCCCTTCGCGATCGCGTCCATAAGAGACGATACCGCGTTTACTGTTCTCGACAAAATCCATCATGTGAGACATCTCCTCAGTGAGGGATTGTTCTCGCAATGATTGGAGAGCCTGACTGATATTCAGTTTGCTGCGATAGAGTGTTTTATAGACCTGCCGGATGGCAAGGATTTGCTCGTCACTGTACCCATGACGTTTCAAGCCCACGGCATTGATGCCACGAGCACGGGCGGGGTTGCCATCGGCGATGGTGAAGGGCACGATATCCTGTACTATCTTGGAGCAACCACCCGTGATGGCATGTTTACCAAGTCGGCAAAATTGATGCACCGCAGTGAGCCCTCCAAGAATGACATGGTCTTCCACGATGACGTGACCGGCGAGAGTGCCATTGTTGGAGAAGATGACGTGGTTTCCTACGATGCAATCATGAGCGATGTGACAGTAGGCAAGGAAGTTGTTGTGGTTGCCAATAACGGTTTTTTCTCCAGGGAGCGTGCCACGATTTACCGTGACGAATTCACGAAAAACATTGTCATTGCCTATTTCAAGATAGGTTGGTTCTGTAGAATATTTGAGATCCTGAGTCTGCTGTCCGATCGAAGTGTAGGCATAGAATTTATTGTTTCTGCCGATTAAACTTGGGCCGCAGATGGTGACATGGTTTTGCAACCAACTACCGTCACCGATAATAACATTTGCACCGATGACACAATAAGGCCCGATGATAACATTGGCTCCAATTTGCGCTTCGGAATCAATGACGGCTGTAGGATGTATTTTAGAAAGCATCGTATAAAATTAATGGTCGATGATGGTAAACATGAGATCCGCCTCACTTACCACTTGGCCATTCACGATACAGCGAGCTTGAGCTGTGGCGATAGATCGTTTCACTTTGAGAAGTTCCGTTTCAATAATAAGAATATCGCCGGGCCGTACTGGTTTCCGCCACTTCACATTGTTTGCACTCATGAAGTAGCCGATTTTCCCTTGATGTTCTGGCATGCGGAGAAGCTGAATCGATGCTACCTGCGCCATTGCTTCAAGCTGTAAAACCCCCGGCATGATGGGGTGACCTGGGAAGTGGCCCTGAAAGTAGGGCTCATTGATACTGACGTTTTTAACTCCAGTGCATTTGTTCTCGCCTTGAAATCCGACGATACGGTCAACTAATAAAAAGGGATATCGATGAGGCAAAATTTGCATCACTTCAGTGATATCCATGACCGTCTCGCCCGTAGGAACGTCGAATGGCACCGGAACCATCGCGCGCATTTCATTGTAAGCCTTGAGCAGGTGGCGTGCGAGTTCCGTATTTGGTCCATGGCCGGGGCGAACTGCAATGACGTGGCCCTGAATGCGGCGGCCAAACAAGGTGAGATCACCCACCATATCGAGAATTTTATGGCGCACGAATTCTTCGTTAAAGCGAAGCGGATGCTTCGTCAGTGTGGTATCTCCACGAATGACAATCGCGCTTTCGAGCGTGCCGCCCTTAATTAATCCCTTTTCCATTAACGGGGCGATATCTTCATAAAAAACAAAGGTGCGTGCCGGGGCGATTTCTTTTTCGTATGTTTCCGGATTGATCTCTGTGGAGTAAAATTGGGTGGTGCGTCCTTGTGGGCCGACGTGGGTGCACGAGATGCGAAATTTTTTGTCTGGTACAATCGTAATCAAGCTGCCGTCGCGTGATTCCAGATGCATCGGTTCCCGAACTACAAAAATATGGCGGGGTTCACTTTGCGCAACAATGCCTGCCTTTTTGATGAGCTCCACGAATGGCAATGCACTGCCATCAGCGATCGGTGGCTCGTTGGCATCCATTTCCACAATGGCATTATCCACTCCCATGCCGGTAAGCGCGGAAAGAACATGCTCTACGGTATGCACATTGACGCCCCCTTCAGCAATGGTGGTGGCTCGTTCAACCTTTTGCACTTTTTCTACCGAAGCGGTGATGAAGGGCTTGTCATCCAAATCCATGCGACGGAACTTGATTCCGAAATTCTCCGGGGCCGGCTGAAGGGTAAGGGTAACCTTCTCACCTGTATGCAACGATGTGCCTTCGAGTGAAGCGGATTTGGCAAGGGTATACTGGAGCTCGGACATGAGCGCGAGAGTTAATCTCGAGCAGAGGCGAGGTCAAGCACGGCGTGTCTTATCCGAGAAAGAGACGGATCTCAAACAATTGGGAAAGTTCTGGTTATTCCTGCCTATGATGGAACCCTCGTAGATAACCGCGCTGAAAGTCCAGCTCTGTAGTGACAGTGTAATTCTGGCGATGCCTTTGATGAGAGGGGCGCTGTTCGTTTGCAGCATCAGCCATTCCTGTATCGTAACCCTGTTGGTAAGCTGCCGCAGCATCTTCAATGGTTGCTTCCGCGCGTTGTTCTCCGGAGTTATAGCCTGTTTTATAGGCCTCTTCAAAAATAGATGCCGTGGCCTTTTTATAATCCTTATGATGCCGCTCAAAATTTTCCGGAACTCCACGTTTGCCGTCTTGAACTCCATGATAATAGCCGCGTCTATAGGTCATTTCATTATTCCAAAACATGTTGGTGCTGTTCGGCGTTGGCGGCAGCTTCGAAGCGCATCCTATAGAAAGTGATGTGAAGATAACCAATGCGAGAACGGTCGAAAAATTCATATCAGCAAGCATAGTCTTGTTATAGCACTGTTACTAGAGGATCATTATAAATCCAACTTTGAAATTAAGGCGAATAGAGGCACATTCAAGTTAGGTGAAAATGCATATGAATGCATTTGTGAACCCTATAGAGGGCGTTACAATTTAGACATCATGAGTACACCGAAGAAGCCGCATCAGCAATCAGCGAAATGCTATCAACCGCTTTACAACATCATCGCGAGGGGATTTTGACCACTGTAAGTCCCCAAGGTCGGCCACATGCGACTTGGATGGGCTCGGTAACCACACCCGATTTTGTGAATCTGATTACGCTTACCGGAGTGCATACGCACAAGGTAGAGAATATTCGGGTTAATCCACATGTGGAATGGATGTTTACCTTGTCCGATCGCAAGACCATCATTTACTTCGAAGGTATGGCTCAGGTCATCGAGGATGATGATGAGAAGCAGCGGTATTTTGAGCAAGTGCCAGAGAGCAGTCGTGTTTTTTTCATGAAACACTATCGAGTGGGTGGAGAGTGGTGCGTTATTAGAACGCGTCTAGATACGGCACACTTCTGCATGAGAGGGACTACAATGAAAGTCGAGCTATCCAGCAAAAGGATTAGCCTATACCCGAAAGCACCGATCTGAGTATTGACTCGCTTTCATGAGGAAAATTGGAACGGGTCATTCTTCCTAATCAGCACGCTGACCATTTTCGATCCCGATCATCCAATGAACGGCATTAAGAAAACTGAAATCGACAACCCACATAAAATGAACACTTGCCACAATCACGCCCCCTAAATTACCCGGTCGCGAAGCACTTCAGGCATCATCAGCGATGAAACTCGCCTGCTTAAAATACGAGGTCATCGTCACCACGACACTGCCTATTCATTGCTCTATTGACAAAAAATAAAATAGAAATTGACCTGCTTACATAAGTCTGATAGTCTTCGACTTTATTACCGACATGAAAACTCATCAAAACATACAAATGCATGCGCCAACAAATTGGTCGCATTGTTCTATGTTGTTTTCAGGCATTTGCCCAAGAAGGCACGCAGGTAATTTTTGATTTGATGTAACTCATCGCACTTTCAAAACCCTGCTCGCCCCACCGGCCAGCAGGGTTTTTTATTTTCAGCGCATTCAACGAAAGGATCAACGAACACCTAATTCATTTATCAACCAAGTAGGCGATAAAAACCCCGCCGTCAGCAGCAACTGACGGCGAGGTGGAATCAGTCACTCATACATTCTAGTCCCTTGCGGAGACATCTGTTTGTTAGCAACCGACCTTACGATTGCAGCCGACAGAAAACTGTCAAGTTAGTCATCATCATGATGATTCGCTTACGCTGAAGTATTGCCTGATTTCTCGCCTCAGATTTTTATCATCAAGAGGCTTAGCAACGATGTCGTTAAACAACATCCGAGCGCTGGGAGGTGTGCCACAAACACTGAAAGATCCGCCGTGAAATACCTGCGGGTGCGAGCTCCACCGAGCTGGCAGCGGTGTTTGTTCTTTTTAAAAATTTGCGGCGTAGTAAAACTCATCATGCAGTCTGCGCCGCAACCATGTTGTGATCATCGTTCAAAAACAGGATGCTTGAGCCAATCAAGCAATGCCGGTGCAAATCCGACGGATTACACCATTTCATTTCAAAACGCGGCGGGCGTCAGCTTGCGCAGCGGAGCCTCCAAAACTTCGCGAATCCGGGGCAGCACCGGAACGCCGTGCCAGTATTTTTTTCAACAAATTGCGGAG
>VFKY01000357.1 GCA_009885275.1 Verrucomicrobiota bacterium
AGTTGTTGAAGATTCCCCAGAACAATCCCATCGTCACCGATTGGGTAGGCCGTCTCCTCTGGATCGCAGCACTCTGCGGCGGTGTCTTCGGTCTCTTAGGTGGCTGGCTCGTCGATAAGTTTGGTCGCAAGACCGTGATGGCATCAAGCATCTTTCTTTACTCCTTATCCCCTTTTGCAGCAGCCTTTTCAACCTCGATTGAAATGTTCGTGTTTTTCCGTAGCACCACTTTCATCGGTGTGTGTGTGGAGTTTGTCGCCGCCATCACCTGGCTCGCCGAAGTCTTTGAAGACAAGAAACAAAAGGAAAAATGGCTCGGTATCACTCAAGCTTTTGCTTCCCTCGGTGGAGTGCTTGTGACCGTCGTCAGTATCTGGATCAGCAAGCATCTTGTCGATCTGCCGCAAATGGGGCTACCACTGTTAGTCGATGGTTCTGTCAGCTCATGGCGCTATCTTTTGATGACAGGTCTTCTTCCTGCGATCCCCATTGCTCTCCTGCTGCCCTTCGTTCCAGAATCGAAGGTATGGAAAGACAAAAAAGCTGCCGGCACTTTGAAGCGCCCCAGTTTCACGGCCCTCTTTTCGCCGGAATTACGTCGTGTCACACTCGTCACCGCAGCCTTATCAGCCTGCGCTTACGGCATCGCGTTTGGTGCGCTTCAAGTCACCGTTTCCCGTGTCACTCCTGGCTTACCAGAATTGAAAGATCAATCCAAAGCCCTAGCACCGCTGCGCAATGAAGCCACGGCTCTCAACAATGAGCTCAATGCCCTGCCCCCCACTGATCCTGCTCGCAAAGAAATCGGTGCCAAGGTCAAAGCCAACTTCGGCAAACAAAAACCTCTGCTCGATGAAGTAAAAAAGATGGCGGACACGGTGCAGTTCCGTCAGGAAATGGGTGGACTCGTGGGACGTATCCTGCTGGCTGTTCTTCTCATCATTGGGATCAGTCGGGTCGCATTACTAAAGATATTCCAAGTGCCTGCGCTGATCATTCTGCCGATGACCTACTTTGTTTATTTCAATCAAGGCGGCAGCGCTTTCCTCTGGGCTTATGCTCTTTGCGGTCTCCTCACCGTTGCTCAATTCAGCTACTTCGGCGAATACCTGCCCAAGGTTTTCCCCATGCACTTGCGGGGGACAGGCGGCAGTTTCGCGACCAACGTCGGTGGACGCATGATCGGCACCAGCATGGCCTTTGTCACTACCAGCTTAGTCGCCCCCATGATCTCAGGCGATCCCGCTAAAGTGCTCCCCATGCACG
>VFKY01000146.1 GCA_009885275.1 Verrucomicrobiota bacterium
CCGCCATGAGGGCGAAAGATTCTGTAACGCTCAATGTGGTACGCGCACTCAAGTCTGCCATCAAATATGCCGCTATCGAAAAGCATGGCGCTGAAGGTGATTTGGATGATGCGGAAGCCATCGTAGTCGTGCGGCGCGAAATTAAGAAGCGTCAGGATTCATTCACGCAATATGAGCAGGCGAATCGGCCTGAGCTGGCGGAAGTCGAGAAGGCAGAGATCGCGGTGTTGGAGAAGTATCTTCCAGCGGCAATGAGTCTTGACGATTTGGTGAAATTGATTGCGGCCGCCATTGCTGAAGTCGGCGCCACAAGTAAGAAGGACATGGGAAAAGTCATGAAACTGGTGCAAGAGCGCACCGAAGGTCGGGCCGACAACAAGGCGATTAGCAGTGAAGTTTCCAGTCGGCTGCCTTAAGCCACATGGCGCAGAGTTATGGAGTGCTATTATGAATCGCACGACAGCCATCATTGTGGCAGCAGGCAGCAGCAGACGGATGGGGTTTAATAAACTCACCGCAGATCTGCTGGGAAAACCAGTGTTACGCTGGACGCTAGAGGCGTTCGATGCCTGTCCAGAGGTGAATGACATGCTCATCGTGGTAGGGGATGCGACACGGGACATGGTGGAATCGTGGATTCGAGATGGGGTGTTTCGCAAACCTATCATTCTCAGTGAAGGTGGAGCAGAGCGTCATCTCAGTGTCCATGAAGGCTTGAAGAAACTGTTGCCAGAAACAGACATTGTCGCGGTTCATGATGGTGCGCGTCCTTTGATTTCAGTGGCGCAAATTTCGCAATGTATTGAAAAAGCTCGTGCGTGTAAGGCGGTGGCCTGTGCGCGTCCGGTGACAGAAACGCTGAAGCAAGTGAATCAAGAATGCGTCATTATCGGGAGTGTCGAACGTGAAGGCGTTTGGATCATGGAGACACCACAGGTGTTTGATCGCACGCTACTGAGCACTGCCTATGATCGAATTGTCCAAGAAGGTCTGCGAGTTACGGATGAAGTATCGGCGGTGCAGCACATGGGCGTTGACGTTTTCGTACTGAATAATCCATCACCAAATCCCAAGATCACCTATCCGGCCGATTTGGAGTTGGCGGCAAGGATGTTGCAGCGTTGAACTGTTCCCAAAAGAACGCCAGTGCATGATTTTGCTTTGTGCATGAACGCCTCTGTGCCTTTGTAGGGGCCATGTCATCTGTTGAATCGACTGCAACGCCTGAATTAGACAACGCTGCCAAGCTTCCGGAAAGGAACCGGTCGTCGATTGTCACGGTGTTGGGCGTGCAGTCCCTGAATTCCTTCAGTGATAATGTGGTGAAACTGGTGATTATTTCCCTCGCCGTTGCGGTGGCCAAGGGCACGCGTATGGGGGATGAGATCCAAGTGTATTTGGGCATCATTTTTTCGGTGCCCTATATTTTATTTGCGCCACTCGCGGGCTATTTTTCAGATCGCTATTCCAAGCAGAAAGTTATTTTTTGGATGCAGGTGGCGCAGGTCATCATCTTTCTTTGCTTCATTGCTGCACTTTGGTTGCGGCAGTCGCAATGGAGTCTTGGGTTGAGTTTGGGATGCTTCTTTTTGTTGGCGACGCAGGCGGCATTCTTTAGTCCTGCCAAAATGGGCATCATGAAGGAACTCGCGGGTTCCCGTCGTCTTGGACTGGTCTCAGGCTGGCTGCAAATGACGATGATGGCTTCAATTCTCATTGGCATGGGACTTGGTGGTTATTGGTTCGGCTATTTGCTTGAAACAAAGGGCGACGCCTGGAATGCGGCGCTCATTCCCGTCGTGACAGTCACTGTGTTTGCGATTTTTCAAACGATTGCGGCACTCTTTATCCAGCCCACGCCCGAGCATAAAAATGTAGCATTCACCCGAAGCGTCTGGTGGGAGCATTTCACCCATTTGAAGTTGATATTCCGGGTTCGATCCATTGGTCTTTGTGTCTTGGGCATCATGTTCTTTTGGTTCATGAGCAATGCCGTGGGAACGATTCTCATTGGCCTTAGTAATGAGTTGTGTCCGAGTGATGCTGCTGCGGCAGCTAAAACGCGTTCCATGATGACATTGGCGCTGGGTGTTGGCGTGGTCTCGGGGAGTATGATTGCCTCTATTGTCTGCAAGCGTCGGATTGAAATGGGCTTGGTACCTATTGCAGGATTTGTTCTGGCGGCATCGCTGCTTTGGGCATGGACGCTTCCCCTCGGCAGTCATGCTATTTATTTGGCTATGGTGATTACGGGAATGGCGGGAGGCGCCTTTATGGTGCCTCTTTACGCGTTCGTTCAGGACCGCGCCGTGCCGGATGAGCGGGCGCGGGTGCTTGCGGGCATGGGATTGCTCGACTGCATCGGCGCTATCGCCGGGAATGCCCTCGTGGGCGTTTGCTTGCACTACAAATTTTCATCCGCCTTACAGTTGGGCATCGTTGGTATTCTAAGTATTGGTGCCGCGTTCTACATCACCAAATTGCTGCCACACAGCTTGGTGAAGATTTTTCTTAGATCCATCACGAGGACATTTTATAAAGTCAGGGCCCATTATCAGGAACGAACTCCCATGGAAGGCCCCGTGCTCATGTTGCCCAATCATGTGAGCTATGCTGATGCACTCTTGCTCGGGGTAAGCTGCGAACGTGATTTACGATTTGTTATCTATGATACCTTTTATGAAATGAAGGCCATTCAATGGGGGTTAAGGCTATTTGGCACGATCCCCATCTCGCCCACTAAGGCCAAAGATGCTATTCGTACGGTGGCGCATGATTTGAAGCAAAATCAAGTGGTATGCCTTTTCCCAGAAGGGCAACTCACGCGCACGGGTTATCTCAATGAATTACAAAAAGGTTATGAATTAATGGCTCGGATGGGTGGGAATGCCCGGGTGCAACCCGTTTGGATTGATGGAATATGGGGAAGCATTTTGTCCTATGAAGGCGGTTTGTTTTTCAAAAAAATCCCGAAACTGCGACCCTATCGTGTCAGTGTCTGGTTTGGAGAACTGATGGACGCCAGAGATGCTAACCCGGTCAAAATGCGTGAAGCGATGCTCGCCTTGAGTGCTGAGGCTTTTGCAGATCGTGAGTCGGTAAAAAAGATCCCTAAACACTGTCTTCCCGATGGTACGGTGCTCAGAATCGAAGCGTCCCGTATGGCCCATGTTAATGCGTTGCGCATTCTTGAAACTTCGCTTCTTCTTGTCGAAGGCAATGTGATTCTCTGCTTACTCGAACCGAATCACCCTATGGCCAAGACCTTTGCGGTGGCTCTGCCTGCACTGCGTGACCTCGAAGTTTACTGGAAGGTAGAGGATATACTCTCGCGCGAAGGAAAAAGAGTGATCGCAGTTGGCGATGAATCAACTCTGCGCGCCGTTAGTGACAAGTCATGGGATATCGCCGTTTTATTGGTTGAGAAAAAAGATCAGAATGTGCCCGCAGTGGTCGCGACGGAAAAAGACTATCCCGCCATGTATGACGGGCAAACGGGAGCGTTGTTGACC
>VFKY01000128.1 GCA_009885275.1 Verrucomicrobiota bacterium
ACCTGACAAAACACCTTTGCAAGCGGGGCTTGGTTTTTTTGTGGACTTTGAGAAAGGCGATTTCGTGGGCCGCGATGCTTTGCTCTCGCAAAAGGCTTCCGGACTTTCGACCAAGCTCACAGGCTTTCGCATGACCTCGGCCAGTCCGCCGCCACGCTCTCATTATGCAGTGTGTCATGAAGGAAACATCATTGCTGAGATATGCAGTGGCGGTTTGTCGCCCTCACTTGGTTATGGCATTGGCATGGCTTATTTGCCACTGGCAATTGCAAAATTGGGTACACCCCTCGAAATTGAAATTCGCGGCAAGCGCTACGCTGCCGAAACTGTAAAAAAACCGTTCTACCGTAAACCAACCCCCTGATTATGAGCCAAGTTCCCGACCATCTTCATTATCGCGATTCCCATGAGTGGATCGATGCCGCCACAGGTGCTGTCGGCATCACAGATCATGCTCAACATGAGTTGACTGACGTTGTCTTTGTCGAGCTTCCTAAGATCGGCACGGTGGTGAAAGCAGGCGCTCATGTGGCGGTTGTTGAATCCGTGAAAGCGGCGAGTGATATCTATGCGCCAGTCAGTGGGGAAGTGGTGGAGATCAATGAAGCCTTGTCCAATGATCCTGCATTGCTGAATACCGAACCATTCACGAACGGATGGATCTTTAAAATCAAGGCTTCCGACGCTACAGAAATTAGTAGTCTCATGGATGCCGCGTCCTATCGTCAGCATATTGCGTAATCATTAAAGAAATGTCCTCCGCATTACCTTTCGCTCGCAGGCACATTGGCATTTCACCCTCTGATGCTGTTACGATGGCGCAGAGCGTGGGTTGCGCCAGTGTGGATGAACTCATTGATGCCGTTGTTCCAGAAAGCATTCGCAAACGGGACGCGCTTCATCTTCCTGCACCTTTTACCGAAGAGCAGGCGCTGAAGTATTTGAAGAGCACGATGAGTCAGAATCGCGTGATGCGTTCCTTCATTGGTCTCGGTTATCATGACACATTTACGCCACCTGTGATCCAGCGGAACATTCTGGAAAACCCAGGTTGGTACACGGCCTACACTCCGTATCAAGCCGAGATATCTCAAGGACGACTCGAAGCGTTGCTTAACTATCAGACGATGATTTGTGAGTTGACCGGGATGGATGTCTCCAATGCTTCACTGCTCGATGAAGGCACCGCAGCGGCTGAGGCTTGTGCACTCGCCCTCGCCGGAAAGCCCAATGCCAAGAGTGTTTTTGTTTCCGACAAAGTGCATTCGCATGTGCTTGATGTCATCTTCACTCGGATGGAACCCCTCGGCATTAAGGTTATAGTGGGTGATGTTTTCAAATACCAGGCGGACGCTGAGACGGCTGCGGTCATTGCTTCGTATCCCGATACGCATGGCGTTGTTCACGATTTGACGGTTGTTGTTGCGGAAGCTCACAAGGTCAGTGCTCTCATGGTGGTTTGTTCTGACTTGCTCAGTCTCGCGCTGTTGAAGCCGCCGGGAGATTTTGGTGTCGATATTTGTGTGGGCAACAGTCAGCGGTTCGGTGTCCCCCTTGGTTTTGGTGGGCCTCATGCCGCATTCATGTCGGTTAAAGATGCCTTGAAACGTCGCATGCCGGGACGTCTCATCGGAGTTTCCAAAGATGTGCATGGTAATCCGGGATACCGTCTCTCCCTGCAAACGAGAGAGCAACATATTCGTCGAGAAAAAGCCACGAGTAACATCTGCACTGCGCAAGTGCTTCTGGCCGTCATGGCATCGATGTATGCGGTATGGCATGGTCCGGAAGGCATTCGTGCCATTGCTAAGCGAGTCCATAGGGGGGCGACCTGGCTGGCGGAAGAATTGCGTAAGGCTGGATTCGCGCTAACTGGAGAAAACTTTTTCGACACCCTTACGGTTCAAGTGAAGGACGCGCATGTGGTTTTAAGTAAAGCTGTGGAAGTGGGGATCAATTTGCGTGAAGTCGATCCGATCCATGTCGGTATCGCGCTCGATGAACGCATCACCGCCAAAGAGTTGATAGCTGTTCTTCATGCCTTCGGCATTCCTCAACCCTTGCATCCTTGCGATCTCGATGCGGATGCTCCGCTGGCCTTTGATCAAAAGTTCGGCCGGCTTACGCCTTGTTTGACGCACCCTATTTTTGAGAGCTACCACACGGAAACAGAGATGATGCGTTACTTGCGTCGGCTTGAGCAACGCGACATCGCGTTGAATCGCTCGATGATTCCACTGGGCTCCTGTACCATGAAACTTAATGCCGCAGCCGAGATGATGCCAATGAGTTGGCCTGAGGTGAACGCCTTGCATCCCTTTGTTCCTGCCGATCAGAGTGAAGGCTATCGCGCCATGTTTGCGGAGCTTGAAGCATGGCTTGCAGAGTGTACCGGTTTTGCCGCAGTGTCTCTACAACCGAATGCGGGCTCTCAGGGCGAGTATGCCGGACTCCTCGCCATTCGGCATTACTTTGAGGCACACGAACAAAGCGGTCGCGATGTTTGTTTGATTCCTGTTTCTGCTCATGGCACTAACCCTGCAAGCGCGGTGATGGCGGGATTCAAGGTGGTTCCTGTCGCCTGTGATGATGCGGGCAACATTGCTTTTGATGATCTTCGCGCTAAAGCGGAACAACATTCCGAGAAACTCGCGGCATTGATGGTGACTTATCCAAGCACGCACGGTGTGTTTGAAGAAGGTATCAAAGAGATTTGCGCCCTCATTCATCAACACGGTGGACAGGTTTACATGGACGGTGCCAACATGAATGCTCAGGTCGGATTGACCTCCCCCGGCATCATCGGCGCTGATGTCTGTCATTTGAATTTACACAAGACCTTTTGCATTCCTCATGGCGG
>VFKY01000085.1 GCA_009885275.1 Verrucomicrobiota bacterium
AGCATCAAGCTTATAAATGAAAACTTTGTCGCAGCCAAGGTCACAAGCGAAAGCGAACTTGCTCGCTGCATCCACATTGATCGAATGCGCATGCGGGCCAGATTGCCGACCGGGATTCGCATTAGAGGCAGGACCTTGGAGATATGAGGAAGCGGCTTCACCAAGCGAACCATCTTCCTTCACCGGATACGAGGCGACATGGCCACTACCGTAATTGGCTATCATTACGGTCTTCCCTGTGCGGTCCACGCTGACATGACACGGCCCTTTGCCCTGACATGGTTGCTGGTTCAAGAGCGTCAGCTTGCCTGTCTTGACGTCCATGGAAAAACTGCTAACCACACCACCGCCATCTGCTTCTGAAACAGAATACAAATATTTTTTCGATGAAGCAATAGCCACGAAACTCGGATTAGTCGCCTCCCCTGCCAAACCCATCGACTCCAACTTACCGGTCTTAGAATCCAATCCGAAAACATAAATGCCCTTGCTTTCTACCTTAGGATTTTTCCCGTTGGTATAGGTACCAACATAGACCAACTGATCACTCGCTGCCTTTAGACAGGTTCCGACAAGACTGACCGCAATGACAAATAATAGAGGAAGCTTCATGCCGATATGAAAGAGTGCCCACCGCATTGTGGCAATGCATTTCTCATTCCTTAAACCTTGACCCTTCAACCTTTAACCTTCTCTCTTGCCAACTCCCTCATTTCCCTCAACTTTCCCCTCCCATGTCCCAACCTACTCCAGACCTATGGCGCGGCCTCAGCAGCGTCGCCCGTGCTGCCCTTCAAACCCGTGACTATACCGGTGGCTCGCTCGCCGAAAGATTGCATCGCACCGGTGGCGTTGAAGCCAAGGAACTCGTCGGCAGCATCCCGGCGGAAGTCGGCATCCCCGGCGTGGAAGTATTTCATCGCCGCGTCTTTCATCAGCGTTACCGTGGCTACTTCTCTGAGTTCGCTCGTGAAGGTGAAGCCCTGCTCGGCAAGATCAATCTCTGGCCCAAACAGTGGGCTACCGCAAAGATGGCCTCCGGCACCAGTAAAGGCTTTCACATTCATCCGCCGCATATCCCTGAAGGCACTACACCTGAAGCATGGTTTCAACGTCTCTTTGTGGAAGAGCCCACCAACTATGCGCTACGTCCGTATTACAAGGAACAGTGGGATGTGATGTTTTTTATTCAGGGCATCTGCGAAATGTTCCTCATCGATGAACGCGCGGGCATGCCTCGCAAGAAAATGCGTTTCATCATCGAAGGCGACGATCTCCGTGGGGAGAACAACGTCGGTGTCGTCATCCCCTCCGGCGTCGCCCACGCCATCCGCAGCGCCAGCTCCCAGGACCTCATCATGGTCTATGGCACCAGCACCGTCTTCGCCCCCGAAAACGAAGGCCGCATCGAACATGGCATCGAGACCCCCGAAACCCCTCCCGACTGGCAGAAGTTCTGGGATCTGGCGTGAAGGAAATCAGTCGCGTCGATAAATGACTTTAGAATCATGGTGTTTGCGACCTAATCGTTAGCCGCACAATGCCGCTCTCTCCCAAAGCAGTATTTGAGTGGCGAGAGCCGCGCGTTATCACCAAACAAAGGGATCAACGAGACTCTCTAAAATGGAGATGGTGGCAGGGGCCTATGTGGATTGGGATCACTATTGTCGGCATGATGCCCATTTGGTATCTCGCCAAACTAAATCCCCATAAGCACCCTCCACCCATTCAGCATGCGATCGCGGCAGCAGCCTTTCTGGGAGTGCTTCTTACCTATACTGTTCCGTGGATAAATCGACTCTTCCCATCTTACATAAGGCTTACGGAGAAGAAGATAATGCTTTTGCGAGGAGGCCACGTTTCGGTCTTCCTATGGCGTGATATCGCATCTTTCGAATTCAGCGAAGTTGAAGGCTTCAAGGTCCTTCGTTTGGTCTTAAACCAAGGCCATGATACTATGATGGGCGTCAATGAAATCACTTCCATAGAAAAGCTGGAAGAATTTTTGATTGGCAGGGGACTCCCAAGGACGTGTTAAAACGCCCTAACGTTATCGCAACGCGATACCCCATCAATAGCCCTGGGTTTTAACCCAGGGTCCAGGGTGATCTATTCCTCAACCGCAACGCGGTTACCCCATCGTGTCGCTCATTCGATCGCGCTATCGGTTGCCATTGTTCAGATGAGGAGGAGCACGGCTCCTGTAAATCCCTGCGGGGATGCTGCGACATCAGCAAAGAAGGTATCAATTGCTTTAAGAAGGTTGAACCACAAAACTCGGTTGTGACTTCTGAAGCTTACGGTCAAAGCTGGCAATTTTTTTGCAGCCAGCGGCCAGAGCTTCCCGCCAAATCAACTCATCACCAAGATCTGCCCCGTTCTCGTAAGCCCGCAAGGCTTCCTTAAGTAAAAACTCATCGCGAAACACAAGATTGTGAACAAGTAGCAACCTCATCAGTGCCTGAGCAACTTCAGTCGGAGTCCAATCATACGCTTTCTGCAACACCCAAGCTGTTTCAAGGATCACAAGGTCACTGATGTAATACACGCCTGAAGGTTTGCTTAAAAAACGCAACACCACCGCACACTGCGCGGGATCATCTTGTGCGAAATAGCGCACTAAGATGTTAGTATCCAAGGCAATCATAAGGCGGCGCGTTGAGCAGCTTTGAATCGGCTCGTAGCTCTCCCGGCAATAACCTCATTGATCTTCTCGATGGTGACCGACGATGCAGACTTTTTCCTCTGCGGAAGTTTCTTAAGTAGCGTAGCGAACGTCTCGGTCTTGGCCATCAGCCGAACTTCCCCATTTTCAATTTCAAACACCAGCTTGTCTGTGGGTTTAATTGCCAGTGCCTTGACCACTGCTTGAGGGATGGTAGTCTGATTTTTGCTCGTAAGCGTCGAAAATGCGATCATGCAAGGATATTATACCCAATCCTTACTTTTTGCAATATGTAAGGATTTTCAGCTATCGCACACGCTTCAACCCATCACTTAGATTTTCCCTGCCTAACAAACGTTTCTGGTTTCGTCCACTCCCAGAATTTTGGGTCCGTAAGTTTCGCGTAGTTTGCGGCAGTAGCAGCCAATAATCCATGATTGTGTGACTTGTCATCCCCCTTCTCTTTCACGGACTTAAGCTCGCCCTTCAACTCTCCAGTCTTGATCGCAGCTTCAATCACTTCATTCTGAATACTCCAGATATGAAAGATCCCCTCATTAGGCACAGACATCAGGTGCAGAGTGCCTCGCATATCGCCGGGCTTTTCAAAGACGGTTAGAAAGATCAGTCCTTCTCCCGCTTTCACGCCGATCTCATGCGCCAAAATTTCCATGGCCTCTTCGGTCTTCTTCTCAGGGTTTGGCGACATCAGCATCATCTGACCTTCCGCGGCATTCTTAATCTCAAAGCGAAAGTCATCGCGATCTCCCGCATTGCTCCAGACACCTGACCAATCATCATTTTTCAGCTTGAGAGGCTTCGCGCCAAAATCGCGCGGCACACTGGTTTCAGGGCAACTGGTAAGCCCCAACATGATCCCTATCACTAACACACCGAGAAACAATTTCGATTTCATAAGGCGTCCATAGTCTCACATCCATGCCGTCCAAGCAAAGCTTGTTTGAAGAGTCTATCTCGTCTTGACCTCCCTAAACAGGTTGCAAACCTATCACACTCTCAGACTGCCTGCCTGAATTACGATCATCACTCACGTGGTATCTGCATCCCTGCCAGTTCTTCATTGCTTACACTGATTAGCTTCCAGTCCGTAGGTTTCCACCCATCCTTTCGCCACGTGAAGGTCCATGGTTTTTTTACCTTGTTGATCGTATCCATTATCATCGAGCTAATTCCCATGCCATTACCTTCAATGCGGAAGCTGCCCTGTATCTGTGCGGTGTTGCCGATCACGCTGAGCTCGGCTTGCTTCCATTCCAAATCTAATACGATAAATCCTGCAAAAAGTTCGCGCGCTGTGCTCACGGCATCTTCACGATTAGCCCCCCATTGATCTTTATAATCAGCAGGCATCATTTCTCCCACTTCCTGCCAAGAACGTCGCGAGGCCGCTGAAACCAAATCACGATGACGATTAGCCACCTGCTTTTCTGTGGATGCCAAATAGGGCCAGACCAGCCAGACGATTAGAACGGTCAGAGCTGGAATAATGATTCGGATGTAATGACGCATAGGTGATGAGAACAATAAATTTAAGCGGCCTCCCAACTCGACCAAAGCCCGGGCTGCTCCATAGGCCCCGTGACCTCGATGATCATCGGTGCAGGTTCGTAAATATCCTTCACTGCAGGAGCCGAACTCTCACATCGCCTCGCGACCTCAAGCCATGGCATAGGGTCATGTCTGCTGGCGCAATGGACGCTGGCATGGCGCACTCCAGCTTCATGAAGTGCTGCAGTTATCTTTTTCTTGGCGACATCTGGATCATTGCAATCATCACTCAAGTGCCCCAACACCACATGATGCAAATCTTCATGCGCGAGAAATTGCACCAACTCAGCCGTCTGTTCATTGGAAAGATGACCATGGCGTCCGCTGATCCGCTGCTTTGTAGCCCAAGGACGTTTGGTGTCAGCGTCCAGCATTGGCGCGTCGTAGTTCGCCTCGATAAATAGCGAATGGGAGCCACGCAGTCGATCGCGAATAAGATTCGTAACAAAACCTACATCACTAAGCACACCAAGCTTTGACTCCCCATCCTGCAAAATGAAGCCCACTGGATCGACCGCATCATGCGGCACTGGAAAACATTCGATCCTGATGTCTTGAAATTCAAACATCGAGCCGGTTTGCATCAGCTTCCAACGCGGTTTGGCTTTCGTAAAAACACTCATGACCGACTCCTGAGTCAATGGAGTACAGAGAATCGGCACCGGATGCTTCCGACAGAGCATCTCTAGACCAGCGGTGTGATCGCCATGCTCATGCGTAAGAAGAATACCATCGAGGTCTTCCACCTTTAATCCCACCTGTTCCAGTCGTTGGGTGATGCGTCGCCCGCTTAGCCCCGCGTCAAGCAATAGACATGTCTGCTCCGTGCGCACTACTGCGCAATTACCGGAACTGCCACTGCCTAGGACGGTGATGGAAAGCATGACGGGATAGTAAAAGGTAAATGCGATTGGTAAAAGACAAATATGAACGAAGAGCAAGTCCGCCTGTCCTCCAATCTTTGCCTTCTCACGTTTTACCTGTATCATCCGCCATGCGTTTTTTCACTCGCCGCTTCATTCCACTGATGCTGCTCTGCACTTTTCTGGCAGGGGCAGCCTACGTGCGCAGTGAGGGGTTCACTCAAAAGTGGCGGGTCTATCTCATGGAAGAATTCGAGAAACGTGGATTATATATCACGCTCGAAAGGCTGACACTCGATCCGCTGGAAGGGCTCGTGGGACGGGGCGTCAATCTTTATCAAGACAAGGAGCATAAGCTCATGCTGGCACAAGCGGATCATCTGACGCTGGATTTTGATTATAGTAAAATGCTGCATAAAGAAATGTTCGTAGAAGGTATGGATCTTCAAAAAGTAAACCTCTCTCTGCCATTCGATCCTGAAGATCCAACCTCGGAACGAATAACCTTGGATGGGGTTAATACACGGCTTTATCTCATAGGTGATCGCATCGAAATTCGCAAAGCAGAGGCTGAGTTCTATGGACTTCAAATCAACATTTCTGGAACGCTGCTCAAACCTCTCCCCAGCAATAAGCCAAGGAATGAAAAAGAGGAACGTGAAGAGAGGCGAAAAACCTATGCTGCGATACGGGCACGCCGAGACATCATCATGGAAACAGCAAGGGTGCTCAAACGCTTTGATGCCCCCAAAGCCCCTCAACTGGACATCACAATCAATGGAGACTTGAATAAACCCCAAGAGATCAATGCGACTCTTCGACTCAGTGCAAAAAAACTCAAACACGGGACTTACATCTGTGACGAACTTGAAGTCGAAGCGGCTTATACCGGTGAAATGGTGGAGCTAACAAGATTGTGGGCCAAGGATCATCTGGGCGAACTCGATCTTGGAGCCGCCTGGCAATTTGGCAGTAATCATGTGGACTTTCATCTTCATTCCAGCGCAGATTTGCCGGGACTAGCCGCCGCAATCACTGAAAAAGAAATCTTACGCGAAATAGTCTTCTATGAGCCGGTGCATGTTACACTGGACGGCAAGTACATGCTCGATAAAACGACAATAGCAACGGCGCTTCCTCCGGTGGATTCTATTGGTAACGTGAGTGCAGGAAAGTTCACTAGTCGAGGAGAGGTTTTTGAGGGGTTGAGTGCAAATTTTGGCTTGTCCTCGGAAGGCTTCTACTTTCGTGATGTCCTGTTGCGTCATCGTTCTGGAACACTGGGAGGGCAGGCTTTATGGAAAAAAAATGATGGCTTCAAGTTTCGCGTTCTTTTGCAGATGGACCCTGGTGTCGCCTTGCCTTTCATCCCACCTTCACCAAACACAGAGCTTTTACAACGCTTCAAGTTTCGGGAAAACTCTGGCATCTATGTCACTTTTGAGGGTGAAGGACCGGAACCAGATCTTTCCTTATGCGCCAATCGTGGGCGCATTGAACTGCATAACTTCCAGTATAATGCCGTTGAATTCGAAGGGGTCAGCACCCGCTTTGAACTCAAGGATAAAAAAGGCCTCTTTCGAGACATTGAGCTGATCAGATCGGAAGGCATCGCCACAGCTCAGGAAGTTATCATCGATAACAGCGCTCACACCGTCCAACTCACCGAGGTGGCATCTGATTTGGATCCCGTTGCTCTTATGAGTGTGTTTGTACCCAATATTTCAAAAGTTATCGCTAAGTATCGGTTTGATAAACACCCTCATTCCGAAGTGTCGGGACTTATTCATCTCAAAAATCCCAATAGTAATGACCTGAAGGTGAAATTTCGCAGTGATGGCACCGCGCATTACACGCTTTGGGGTGAAGATTACACCATCAGTAAGCCACGCGGAGAACTGACTTTTAAGGGGCCGCTTCTCACTTACGATGTAAATGGACAACTCTTCAGTAAAGACATGACCTGCAAAGGTACGGCCAACCTTTCGCCTGAAATCAAAGATTATACCGTTGCTTTTCGAGGCGGCAGCTTCCCCTATCAAGTCTTCGGGAAATCTCTTCCTTTTGAACAGGTGTCTGCGGATGTTATTTGTAAAAATGGACTCGCTGACTGTAAGGTAAACGCGCGAGTGCTTGATGGCCGCATCGCCTTCAAGGGCAAGGTGAACGATAATAAAAAACCACAGACATATGATGGTGAAATACGAATGGACGCTCTAAGCTTTATGAAGTTCGCCCGTGTCTACTCCCCAAAAAATGAAACCGGAGGAGATCTCACGGGGCATTTCAAATTCGCAGGTTCTTTGGGTGACTGGAAATCACTCCGTGGCGATGGCGCATTGGTTCTTCTCAACAGCAACCTTTACGCAGTGCCTATTCTAGGTCCGCTTACTCCGCTTCTTGGCGCCTTGCTTCCAAAACCCATCAAGGACTATAATATCGCCAAGGAAGCTAACTGCACGTTCAGCGTGGCGGATGGATTTGTCACAACCAATGATGTGGAAGCTCTCACTATTGTTTTCCGCCTCGAAACCAAAGGTAAGATCGACTTTATCGAAGATCGCATCCAAATGGAAGCCCAAGCAAAATTTCGAGGTCTTCCCGGACTCGTGCTTTTTCCGGTAAGCCAAATATTAGAATACGTCGGTGAAGGCAGCGTAGAAAATCCCCTGTGGCGCCCCCTTCTTTTCAGTCTTAGCAAAGAGAAGACTGAGTTTCGGAAGCAAGATGCAACCATGCCATCACCCTCGCCAGAAGAAGATAAAAAAAGAGAGGGGCTCCTTCCTCGCATCATCAAGCCGATCCTGCCCTTCAAGCCCAAGTAATATATTTTCATGTCTTCCGACACCCAACATGAATGGTATTGCGTGCATACCAAATCCAAAAGCGAACACCTCGCCGCTGCCTCACTGCGCTTGCTTGGCATAGAATGTTACTGTCCGCGCATCAAATTCCAACGTGTGACGCCACGGGGTAAAGTATGGTTCACTGAAGCGCTTTTCCCTTCCTATGTTTTTGCGCGCTTCAACTACACAGAATCTTTGCGTGCTGTAAAATATGCCAACCACGTTGTTCGTATTCTCAGCTTTGGGGATGCGCCAGTGCCTCTTTCCAACGACATTATTGAAGGCCTTAAATCTGAAATGCGAGGAGAAGAAGTCCGCGTCGTCAACCATGGCGTAAAAGTCGGTGACACAGTGGAAGTTGCGGAAGGTCCCATGCGTGGACTTAAGGGAATCATTGAGAGTGTCGCCAGCGGTGAAGATCGAGTGAAAGTGCTTTTAGAATTTCTTGGACGCTACAGCCTCATCAATGTCAGCAAAGTTAGCCTCATCAACGAGCGATCCCCACGTGATGTGATGGGCTCAAAGTGAACGACGTTGCGCAGTCTAGGAGCGACCTCTAAGTTGCCCATCCTTTGATGAATCACTTGCGCCCGCGCTCTACCCGCGGAGTTTACATGTCCCTATCTAATTAATGAGACCTGAGACTATGAGCGATAAACACCGCACCGACGACCTGCGCATCGAACACATCCGCGACCTCGTATCGCCTAGTATTTTCATGGAACAAATTCCTCTGAAGGTCGCGGAAGAAGACTTTGTCATGCGCTCACGTCAGGCATCAGAAGATATCCTCAATGGCCGCAGCGACCGCCTTCTCGTTGTCGTTGGCCCCTGCTCGATTCATGATTCACATTCAGCCTTGGAATACGCGTCTCTACTAAAAGTCGCCCGTGAAAAATATGCCAGCGACCTCGAACTGGTCATGCGGGTGTATTTTGAAAAACCTCGGACCACCGTCGGTTGGAAGGGATTCATCAATGATCCGCATCTCGATGAAAGCTATGATATCAACACTGGATTGAGTGAAGCTCGCAAGTTGCTCGTAGAAATCGCCAAGATGGGGCTGCCCGCAGGCACTGAATTTCTTGATGTTATTACTCCGCAATACATCGCCGATGTCGTAGCCTGGGGTGCCATTGGTGCCCGCACGACCGAGAGTCAGGTGCATCGTCAACTCGCGTCCGGTCTTTCCATGCCCGTGGGATTTAAGAACGGCACCGATGGCAACATTCAAATCGCCCTCGATGCCATTGCGGCGGCTGCCGGCGCTCATGTCTTTCTCTCCGTCACTAAACACGGCACTGCTGCCATCGTGCAGACGCGTGGCAACAACGCCTGTCACGTCATTCTCCGTGGTGGCAAAGCTTCGCCAAACTATGACGCCGCCAGCATCAGCAATGCGGTAGAACAACTTAAATCTCGTGGCTTGCCACCCTACGTCATGGTTGATTGTAGTCACGGCAACAGCCTGAAGGATTACAAAAGACAATCTCTCGTTGCGCATGAATTGTCCGAACAAATTTCCAGCGGAAGTCGCGGCATTGTTGGCGTGATGATTGAAAGCCACCTCGTTGAAGGTCGGCAGGATGTGAAGCCTGATCGCCCTTTACATCACGGACAAAGCATCACCGATGCTTGTATTTCTTGGGGCACCACTGAAAGCGTCCTCAACGAACTAGCCGCCGCCGTACGTGCAAGACGCTCAGCCTAACGCAACTCCATCATCGTGATACGTAACGCCCTCGAAAAATTTCAACGTTGTCGCATCCTCGTCATCGGGGATGTCATGCTTGATCATTTCGTGCGCGGTAATGTCCGGCGCATCTCACCCGAGGCCCCCGTGCCGGTGGTCGAGGTTACCGAAGAAACTTTTAACCCCGGTGGTGCCGCCAATGTCGCCTGTAACATTGCCGCCTTCAGCGCACACGCCTCCCTCATGGGCCGCATTGGCGCCGACATTCAGGCTCAGCAACTCCAAACACTGCTCCAAGATGAGGGAGTGAACGCCAGCCCTCTCCTTATCAGTCATTCAATTCCAACGATTTCAAAAACCAGAGTCGTCGCACGGCAACAACAAATCGTGCGTGTCGATCGCGAAAAATTACAACGTCTCACCGAAATCGAAGTGGGCGAAGTGGCGAGTCGACTGCGACTCCTTGCTCCAGAGCTCGACGCCATCATCATTGAAGATTATGGTAAGGGGTTTGTCACAGAAGAACTGCTTCACGTCGTCTCATCGATCGCCAAAGAAAATCGGCTCCTCGTCACCGTTGACCCCTCACCAAGAAACCCCCTAACATGGGACGGCGTAAGTCTGGTAAAGCCCAACCGCCTAGAGGCTTTTGCTGCCGCAGGTTTTGAGGACAATCATTTAGCCGTTGAGCCAGAACAAAATAATGAACTGCTGCTCGTAGGGAAAACACTGCTGAAAAAATGGGATACTCCTATGGTATTGATCACCCTTGGCGAACAGGGTATGATGTTGTTCCAGCGCGATCAATCACCGCACCATATCCCCACACGAGCAAGAGAGGTTTACGATGTCTCAGGCGCGGGAGACACCGCCATTGCCATTCTTACTTTGGCGCTCGCTAGTGGCATGGAGCCGATGCAAGCCGCTGACATTGCTAATCATGCTAGTGGTATCGTCGTGGGCAAACTCGGGACAGCCTGCCTCACCCCTGACGAACTGCTCGCCGCTTACCAATCCGTCTGACACTCGCCATGAATTTTTCTCGCATCATTAAGAATCATCTCAAAGAGCATCTCGTGACGATGGAGAAACTGGAGGCACATGCGCCCTTCATCGAAGACCTCGCCAAACGCATCCTCGCCAGCCTTGATGCCGGAGGTAAGGTCCTGTTATTCGGCAATGGGGGCAGCGCCGCTGACGCTCAACATATTGCTGCGGAGTTCGTCGTGCGTTATCGTCAAAATCGCCGTGCTCTCGCCGCTATCGCATTAACGACCGACACCAGTATCCTGACAGCCTGTGCCAATGATTTTGGTTTTGAGACCATCTATGCCCGTCAAATCGAAGCGCTAGCAAATCCCGGTGATATCGTCATCGGCATCTCGACCTCCGGCAACAGCGCCAACGTTTTGCAAGGCCTTCAAGCTGCCAAAGATAACAAATGCCTCACTGTCGCCTTCACAGCTCAAGAGGGAGGACAATGCGCATCCATTGCTGATCTCGTTTTCCGTGCCCCCTCAACGATCACGGCACGCGCACAGGAGTGCCACCTCTTCGTTGGTCATGTTCTCTGCGATCTGATCGAAGAGGCGACTTGTGAGATGATAGCGAAAAAGGGCGATTAATCGCCAAATCGATTGTTAAAAGGGGGACGTTTTTTAAATCCACCGCCGCCGCCGCCACCGCCACCACCGCCGTAGCTGCCGCCACCAAATTTCTTTCTAAATCCACCGCCGCCGCCACCGCCACCATTGCGGAATGGAGGGCGATCAGAGCCCCCGCCATCGCCATGGGAGGGACGACGATCAAAGCTACGACGCTCGCTGAATTCCTGCTGCTCGGCGATGTCCATGCGCAGACTGCGGCCATGCAATGAAGAGCCTTCGATGCCTGACATTACTTGCTGAACATGCTCCGGCGGGACGCCGATGTAGCTGCATTTTTCATAGATTTCGATTTTACCGAGAGTGCCTTCTGGGAGATTCCCAGTGCGATAGATGGCACCTGCAATCTCACGTGGAGTGACTTCATCCATGGCTCCGACATTGATGAAGAGACGAGTGAAGGATGCATTAGGATCGCGAGGACTCTGCGGCCGACGTTCAGCGGGTGGGCCACCACCTTCGCCGCCACCAGAATAGTCCTGACGCGGTCTGCTGTCTTGCGCTGGTCTGCGTTCTGGCTTCGGTCTGTCTTCTAAAATTTCTTGGCTTTCACGAGACTCATTGCTGATCCAGAGGTGCATCAAAGCACTGCAAATGTCGGTGCTAGTTACACCAGTATCGAGCAGGCGTTGAATCGTCGCTTCATGATTGCTGAATGTGCCGGCTTCGAGAATTGCCTTAAGCTTCTCAAGGTGAGCATCGACTCGTTTGCCTTCAACATCTTCACGGGAGGGGATCTTGTGGCGATCGATTTTTACTTTGGCGTAGCGTTGAATGCGCTGAAGCAGAAAAATGTCACGACCACCGACAAGGCTGGCAGCCATACCCTTGCGACCTGCGCGCCCTGTTCTTCCGATACGGTGAACATAATCTTCTTCATCATACGGAAGATCAAAATTGATCACTAGATCCAATTCATCAACATCGAGACCGCGAGCCGCAACATCAGTGGCAGCCAGCACTTCAACATTGCCGGCGCGGAAGTTTTTCATGACCCGGTCACGCATGATCTGGTTGAGGTCTCCATGAAGGCGATCCACGCTGTAACTACGCGCCATCAGGAAATCTGTGATATCGTCGACAGCGCGCTTGGTGTTTGCAAAAACAAGGGCAAGACGAGGGTTCTCCATGTCGAGGATGCGGCATAGCACTTCCATCTTCGAGCGACTGTTCACTTCATAGTAACGTTGCTCAATGGTTGGAACGGTAAGCGCCTTATGCTCCACGGTGATGAGGGCAGCATTGCGGGTGTAGTTCTCCACCAGATGGCGGATCGGTCCAGCCAGTGTGGCAGAAAAGAACAGAGTTTGGCGTGATTGTGGCACGCTCTTCATGAGTTTTTCGATTTCATCGCGGAAACCCATGTCGAGCATTTCATCAGCTTCATCAAAGACGAGCATCTTCAAGCCTTCGAGCTTCAGCATGCCCTTCTCCACGAAATCGAGGATACGTCCGGGGGTGCCAACTACGATTTGGGCACCGTCACGTAATCCGCGAATCTGACGATCATAAGTAGCGCCGCCGTAAATGGGAATCGCTTTTACGCCATGCTTGTGAGCAGTGAGCTTATGGACTTCATCGCAGACCTGCATGGCAAGTTCGCGTGTAGGACACATGATGAGCACTTTAACGCCACGTTCATTTGGATCTACCAATTGCACTGCGGGAATGGCGAACGCCATGGTCTTACCAGAACCCGTTTGTGACTGACCAACAACATCGCGTCCTTCAAGAGCAGGTGGGATGGCTTGTGCCTGAATAGGAGAGGGCAGCTCAAAACCGAGTTCGGTCACAGCCTTTAAAATTTCCGGCGCGAGTCCGAGTTCGGGGAACGGTTTTTTTTCCATAATAAGAGTCCACGCCGATTTTCGACGGTGGCCATAGTCCCACGGATAGCGGGAATGGCAAGCGGCGATTGCTTTTTGCCTGCTCAGATGAGAATTGAGCTATGCTCGCCCCAGTTGCGGCAAATGATCAAAAAGAGCGCCTGATGAGCCGAGAAGAAGGTGCTGTTCACCCATAAAGCGGCAATCCTGATATCGGTGATTGTGGGATGGGCGTTCCCTGCTTGCGCAACTGTGCGACTCATGCTGCGTAATGGCGCGTCGTATCCGCATCAGGAATCAGCACATCAATGTGGGATACGTTCAAGAAGCGTTCTAGTTGGGCTTCATTTTGATTTGAGAATATTCTGGGTGTGTTTATGAAATAGCCCCTCCATACCAAAGCTGACGGATGGAAACAAGAGCGTTTTCTGCAGCTGTTCTATTGGGTTTTTCAGGAAGACGGCAGATCTCAAAAGCCTTTTTGATGCTTTCTAAACGCGCTTCCGCCATGCTCAGCAAGTCGTCATATTCGAACTCACCCCTGCGGATTTGCATGAGAAAATCACGTTGTCTTGTCCGAACCGTTAGAGCTCCATGAACGGCGATCTCCTCCGCTTGATCAAGCAGCCGAAAGGTGTGCATGAGGTTCTTCGAGTCGTAGTTTTTGCCGTGTGCGATCGTCGTGGCATAACGCGCCTCATTCCGTTCTTCAACCCAGCTCCAATACTCGCGCCAGTCTTTGCCGTATTTCTTGAATCCATCCTTGTTGAAACTCATCCAAACCACTGGCTGCTCGCCTTTCGGCACCCGACTGAAGGAAACTTCCGTGCTTTCAGCATGACTGAGAATACCAGAATATCCCAATGCCCCTGAAGTGTCATAGTAAAGGCCGTAGACATCCCGCGCGTGGGCAATGGCGACCAGGCCGCATTGCTCCTGCCGCCAACCACGTTCCTGAAGCCATTGCGTCAGGGGTGCTCCGCCCTGACCTTGCAACACATGACAAAAATCGACAACCTCGGGGCGCTTCTCTGACATCGGATTCACGATTTTTTTGTTCAAACCGCGAGCTTTCTTGATCTGCCCGAGTGCATAGCTGGCAAAAGTGTCGAAGCACTCCTTGGCGAGGAACATCTCCGGTTTCAGTAAAGTCATCGCTTGGTGCTGTTGTTGCACGCATGCCAACGGACTGCAGAGTAGCTCCAGCGCTCCGGGATTGCACTTCAACAGCAGCTCCACAAAGCGGCCGATCTCATAGAAAACGATGTCGCTCGTCTCATTTGAGAGTTGCTCTACCCGATGAAGACCAAAGAAGCTGGACATCGGTTGGACAAAGACGCCCTTGATGTCGGTGTCTGACTCCGGGGTGTCCGTGCCGTAGGCGCGACTTCCGGCGATGGCTTCAAACAGACAGTTCTGCGACGTGCGCGCTTCCTCAAGAGTCATGTTACAGCGAGGACTTGCTGAAAGAGCAAGTCAAGCGTCGCTTCATCACAAGTGGCAGTAACCCGTAGCACCATTCGGATCGTTTTGACGGTAGATGTGCATCCGTTCCATTTCGCCAAAGAGATTGAACGCATAACGGATGCGATAAGAAGCTGTGCCGATTTGGAGGAGAGCATTTTCCCTCTTGTCATACTCATAAATGACCCTGCCACCACCCCACTGGATGACCTGATGCAATCCGCCTATAAGTGCGCCACCGCCAATGCCATTATCTTCTCGCACTAGCTCGACTTTCTAAAGTCGAGACCTCCTAGTCCTACCTCGACATTGGAATGTCAAACTACCTCTCACCCAATCACCTTCGATCTCAAATCCCTCAGCGCACACAAGCCCCCAAAGTCTGCGCCCTTCATCGGACGTGCGCCATCGGTACGCGTTCCCCCAAAGCGATGGCGTTGACTCTCAAACACCGCATCCACATACGCGCGACTCCCAATCACCGCTC
>VFKY01000400.1 GCA_009885275.1 Verrucomicrobiota bacterium
GCTGAGATTCGCTTTGCTCCCTGCGGCGGCATTATCCGAGTCAGGTTCAAAGGGTTCTTCCCTTGCGGAAAGTCTCAGCCAGCCAAAGCCAGCGCCCCTGTTTGCGTTAGAAGAGTGGCGGAGCGGAGCAGGGAAGTCAATGGGGAAGTCTGGAGGGAAAAGGTTTAAGGAATTTTATGAGGGAAGCGGACAGGAGTGTCCGCGCTCCTTTCTGTCATCGCCGGGCGGAGCGCCCGGCCTACAAACTTATCACCAACCTTCCCTTATCCCTTTTCTCTTATCCCTTACCCCTTTTCACTTTCTACCTGCAACATCATGCAAAAGGCAGCGTTATTCTATTCATACCAAGTGCTGTTATGGCACGGCAATGCACTAAATTAATACAGTCTCACCCATCATCATCATGTGCTCACCTCGTTTCTTTGGCGTTTTTGCAGTCCTCATTACCGTTGGCACACTGCTCATCACTTCATCGTTAGAGGCTAAGAGTAAGATCGTCATTATCGCAGGAGTAAAGAGTCACCCCAGTGGTCAGCATGAATTTGCAGCAGGCTCGAAGTTACTAGCCAAAGCGCTTAACGAACAAAGTGGATTGGATGTCGAGGCGGTTGTTGTGACGGATGGTTGGCCAAAAGATGAAAAAGTGTTTGAAGGTGCCAAGGCCATTGTTTGCTATGCCGATGGTGGTGGGAAGCATCCCTTTCTTGGTAATCTTGACAAAGTGGACGCAATGGCCGCCAAGGGCGTGGGTATCATGTGTATGCATTATGCGGTCGAAGTGGTGCCGGATCAGGCGGGCGAACCATTCAAACGCTGGCTCGGTGGACACTATGAAACCTATTATTCGGTGAATCCACACTGGGATGCGGATGCGCAAGTGAACAAGGAGCATCCGATCAGTCGTGGCGTGCAACCGATCAAAGCAAATGACGAATGGTATTTTCATATGCGCTTCGCCGAACCGATGACCGCAACACCCTTGCTTCAAGCCACCCCGACGCGTGAACTCATCAAGCGCTATATTCATTGGAACCCAAGTGCTGAAGGCGAACTAGGCAAACCTCAAGCCTTGATGTGGGGCCTGCAGCGTCCTGATGGTGGACGTGGTATCGGTTTCACGGGTGGTCACTGGCATCGTAACTGGGCCATTGATGACTTTCGTAAAGTCGTGCTCAACGCCATGGTCTGGTCGGCAGGCATCGAAGTGCCTGAGGGTGGAGTAAAATCCAACCCCATTACGGAAGCGCAACTCAATGAGAATCTTGACATCAAAGAACCGATGATTGCCGTGAAAATGCCGTCTCCTGAAGATTTTAATTTACCCACGGCTGATCCTGCTACGGCTTTAGCGTTACCCGCACCGAAGTAACTCTGGATAAATAAAGTGCATCATGTGCAAAATTTATCTTCAAGGAATTAACTTACAGCAGCGAGATTCACCCACGGCTTAACTCAATGAGGAATAGGCCGTGCTTGCAATGAGTCTGAGTTTTGCGACCATGATTTCATGCCCACCAATCCGAATACACTTCTCGATGAAACTATTGCCCGATGTCGTAAAGCGGGATTGCGTCGCACATGGGCGCTGGAAGCACTGCTCAAGCATCTCATCGCGGCCAAGAGTCCGCTGACTTTCGGGGATCTCGCTGAGATGAAGACTTTAAAGGATCGCTGCGATAAAGCCACCGTGTTCCGTCTGTTGGTGCGACTGGAGAAGCACGGCATTTTGCGCCGTCTGGGACTGCATGATCGGTCTGCTTATTACACCATGCACTTTCCTGGGGAACATAGCGATTTCCTCATCTGCACTCAGTGCGGAATTATTGAGAAGTTGGACATTGCCTGTCCCGTGGAAAAACTCGAAGCGCAGATATCCAAACAGTCAGGATTCAAGAAGCTTTATCATGAGCTGGAATTCTTTGGAGTGTGCCCAAAGTGTGGGTAAGAGAAAAGGGGTAAGTGAAAAGGGAATTGTTGATTAGAGCGCTTCAGGCTCATAAAAAAGCCGGAGCGGTGAGGCTCCGGCTTTCTTGTGGGATTCTTTGATCGAAAACTAGGCCAGAGCCGCTTTTACAGCTTCAAAGTTGGGGAGGTCTTTGGGGGTGGCGGTTTGTTCGGCGTACGTGATCACGCCGTCTTTGTTGATGACGAAGGCTGCGCGAGCAGAGGTGTCGCCAATACCGGCAAGACCGGGAAAGAGGACATCGTAAGCTTTGGTGGTTTCTTTGTTAAGGTCGCTCACGAGAGTGATGCCGATTTTCTCTTTTGTGGCCCATGCTTCTTGTGCGAAGGGACTATCGACACTGATGCCGATGACATCAGCACCGAGGTCGCTATATTGAGCGAGACCTGCGGTGATATCGCAGAGTTCTGCGGTACAGACACCCGTGAAGGCGAGGGGGAAGAAGAGGAGTACGGTGCTCTTGTTGCCATAGTTAGCGCTCAAGGTTACATCCGAGAGACCAGCGGCGTTCTTGGATTTGAGGGTGAAATCAGGGGCTTTGGATCCGACGGAAATGGCCATAAAGATGAAGGGGAATAATTTTAGGGTTGAATCAAATTAACGGTGCGGAGTGTAAGCATGAGAGGGCTGCGGTCAAATCGCTTTACGCTGTAGCTTGACTTCATGGCGTGTTGTCGTCATTTCGAGCACGTCATGATTTACGATACTGAATCGCTCCAGAGCATTACTAACCATATTCGTCATCGTCGTTCCATTAAACCGATGGACATGGATGCGACTCGTCTCGTGGAGCCTGCGCTCTTGGAGATTCTCTTTGAAAATGCCAATCATGCGCCGACTCATGGGTTGACTGAGCCTTGGCGCTTTCATGTGTTTCAAGGCGAAGCTCGTCGTGATCTCTCTAACACGATGCAACGCATTTATCGTGAGACGACACCGGCGAATGAGTTTCGCGAGGATAAGATGCGGAAAATGTCAGAGAATCCATTGCTTGCAGCCGTGGTCATTGCGATTGGGATGGAGCGACGCGGAGGGGCGAAGATTCCTGAGATGGAAGAAATAGAAGCGGTAGCCTGTGCCGTGCAAAATATGCATCTTACCGCCAGTGCGGTGGGTTTGGCTGCTTACTGGTCGACACCACCCCTGTTAGCGACGGGCGAGTTTATCTCATGGCTTGGCATGAGAGAGGGAGATAGGTGTCTCGGACTTTTTTACATGGGTTGGCCCAAAGAAAATTTTGTCTGGCCTAAAGCTCATCGTACTCCGGTGGGAGAAAAAATTACGTGGCATGAGGAAAATAAATCATGAGCATACTTGCGACCATTGACTGGGCTTTCTGGGGCACCTGGTCTTTAACGGTATTTTTGCTTGTCGGCGGGATGATCGGCACGGTAGTACCATTGTTACCAGGTCCGGTGCTTATTTTTATTGCGGGAGTCGTGCATACGTTTTTACGACCGGAGTCAGGCATGAGTTGGTGGGCGATAGCCATTCAAGCCTTACTCGTCGCCGTTGCCTATGGGGTGGACATCATGAGTGGCGCTATGGGCACTAAGTGGTTCGGTGGAAGCAAGTGGGGGGTGTTCGGCGTATTGCTTGGCGGTATCGTTGGGCTTTTCTTTGGATTGCCGGGCCTTATTTTGGGACCGCTCATTGGCGGGTTCGGTTTTGAAATGCTCTTTGCGAAGAAGAAAATGTCGCCTGCGGTAAAGGCGACATGGGGCACTGTCGTTGGCACCGGTGTGGGTATGGTCGCCAGACTCTGCATCGGCTTGGTCATGGTGGCATGGTTCTTTGTCAATGCGTTGTGGCTTTGAGAAGGTGATTGAACCTTGCACCTGAAGCATTTCCGATTACATCCAAGCCGTGGTTTTTAGTTCCCATCTTTTCATTTTCTATTTTCTGCCCTTGGTAGTGTCGGGCTACTACTTGTTGCTGTTTGCGAACACCAGTACGACCACTCGGCATTTGTTTTTGACGATTGCCGGCATGGTTTTCTACGGCTGGTGGAATCCGTGGTTTGTCCTCCTCATGCTTGGCACCACGACGCTGGATTACAATCTAGGACGCATGATCGTCAATGCTGATAAATGGGCTGAAAAATGGGGAACGAAAGCGGATGCCCAGCGACGAAAAAAACTGGCAGTGATTCTCTCTGTGACATCCAATCTTGCTGCGCTGGCTTTTTTCAAATACACCGCATTTGCCGTGGGTTCATTGCAGACGATCTCGAACATGCTGCACATGGGCACGGTGCCTTTGCCAGAATTTCTCAGCAACATCATCCTGCCCGCTGGGATTTCATTTTATATCTTTCAGAGCCTGAGTTATTGCGTTGATCTTTATCGTGGTGACGCGAAACCCGCTGAATCATTTATCGACTTCACTTGTTTTGTCTCGCTCTTTCCGCATCTCGTCGCCGGGCCCATTGTACGCTATCGCATCATTGCAGAGCAGATGCGTCATCGCGTGCATACGGTGGAGGGATTTGCGCTGGGGTTGACCCGATTTAGTTTTGGTCTTGGCAAAAAAATATTACTGGCTGACCCCATGGGGGCAATTGCCGATCAAGCCTTTGGCGCAGGTGTGGGTTCCCTTACTGGCTTGACCGCATGGGTGGGCATCATCGCTTATGCCCTTCAGATCTATTTAGATTTCTCAGCCTATTCCGATATGGCGATCGGTCTGGCGCGGTTGCTGGGATTCTATTTTATCGAGAACTTCAATTCACCTTATAAGAGCGTCAGCATCACTGACTTTTGGCGTCGTTGGCACATTTCGCTTTCCACGTTTTTACGCGACTATCTTTACATTCCGCTCGGCGGGAATCGGGTCAGCAACAAACGCACTTACATTAATCTCATGCTGACCATGTTGATCGGCGGATTATGGCACGGTGCATCTTGGAATTTTGTCATATGGGGAGGGATTCACGGCGCGATGCTTTCGATAGAGCGGATGATGGGTAAGGATTCATTGTATGCGCGTTTGTTTACGCCCATTAAGGTTGTACTTACTTTTTTCATTTTGCTGATCACCTGGGTCTTCTTCCGTGCGGAAAATCTCGAAGTTGCGACCCGTTATCTGGCGGTGATGTTTGGCTTTGCTTCACAGAACGCTGTTGCCCCCTTGCTCGAGGCAGAAATCCTGCGGGGCTGGAATATGCTGCAACTGACGATTTGCATGGCCGGCGTCTGGCTTCTACCAAATACGCAGACTATTTTACATCGTTTCTTTTTATGGAAAGCTTTGTTGGGGCTGTTGTTGTTCGTTGCTGCTGTCGCAATGCTTTTCGCCCGTGGTCACAGTCCTTTTCTTTACTTTCAATTTTAAGGATAACCGATGTCACAAAAACCCCATCCATACTCAGAGGAAGTTAATCCAACCGTCTTCGCCATAGGCGGCGGGGTCTCGTGGCTGGTGGCTACGGTCTTTATGCTCTTGATGGCACTCCCGCCATTGCTGGAGCATATAGAGAAGATACGGCATGGGCTGTGGAGTGAAACACCCGCTGGAAGGCTCTTGAGTTGGAGCCCCGTGCAAAGCCCTCTGTTGGATCATTTGCATTCGGTGGAGAAAGGCATGGATAGATCAGGCTACTGTGTCGCACTGCGTCAGGAAGTGCAGGAAAAACTTGTGGTCTGGGCAGGCGAGGGGAATCGCAAGGTGGTGATGGGGTTTGAAGGGATGTTTTTTTACCACCCTGACCTCAAAGCCCTGACAGGATACGGACCACTCAAGCCAGAGCCTTATAGTGTCATGAAGGATCCAGAGCAGGGGAAGTTGGCTGCTGCGCGTGATGTCATCCCGGTATTTGCTGCGCAACTTAAAGAGCGAGGTATCGATCTTCTCCTCGTGCCGGTACCACTTAAGCCCATGATTTACAGTGAGTATCTCAACGCTCGCGAAACACGTGAATGGATCACGCATCCTGATGCACCAGCATTTTATGAATCTTTGCGCAAGCAGGGGGTGGATGTGCTCGATCTTACGCCAGCGCTTTCCAAGCTTCGAGGAGAGCGGAAACACATCTATTATTTGGAGGCCAATTCAGAAAATCGTGAGATCGCCAAGAAATCGGAGGAGGCGCTCAAGTTAAAAAAAGAGGTCTTTTTGTATCAAGATACGCATTGGTCAGTGGATGGTATGAGTGAAGCAGCGGAACAGGTTGCCGCCTATGTGAAGAAAAATTACCCCAAACATTTTAGCGTGAATAACGAGAGGGTGATTCGTGCTGTGGATGGTGAATTTCGTTCTAGTACGGGCGATCTGGTGAAGTTGCTCGATTTGAAAACACCGAGTGCTCTTTTTGGTGACGAGGAGCAGTTTGTCAAAATGATCAGTCAGGACACTGAAAATAAACATTCTCCCATCGTGTTGTTGGGGGACAGTTTTGTGAATGTCTATGATGATCCTTCCCTAGGGTTCGAGAATTTAAAGAAACCGGAAGAGAGAATTCACGCAGGTTTTGCTCAGCATTTAAGTCTTCAATTGCAACAGCCGCTCGATCTTATTGCCATGAATGGAAAGGGATCGACAGGAGTGCGTCAGGAATTGGCAAAGCGTCCCGACAGTGACATTAGATCTAAGAAACTTGTGATTTGGGTGATTGCAGCACGTGATCTATTGCTCTCGAAAAGCGCCGCACGTGAAGCGAATATCGAATGGGGAAATGTTACCTTTAATGTTAAACAAAACTCTGATGCGCCCGTTGTTGAAATCAATCAGACTCTAGTGATCGAAGGAAAGCTCACGGAGAAATCGAAGAATCAAGAGTTGAATGGGACACCGTATCGCGATGCCCTGCACACGGCGGTCTATGATGTTGAGAAAGTGACCAGTGGAGCGCTCGATGCCAAGCAAGTGCTGGCTGTACAATGGACCTTCAAGGACAAGCAAATGCAGCCATCCGCGAATGCTGCGGTGGGCCAGCGCTATCGGTTGACCTTGGTGCCTTGGGAGACCAAGAAAGATATGCAAACGATCAACCTTCAGGATGACACCACGCTCTTCGGTGAGCAGCGGTGGTTTGTGGAGAAGTTAGAAGAGTTGAAGTAGTCGCCATTTGAATGGTAGGGACGAGCTGCGTCTCGTTCGAAAATAGGGGGCTTGGGTGGTGCGGAGCCTGATTGATGGAGGCCCCCGCGACATTTCATTCGACCCACCGCCTCCGCCCGCGGAAAAATCCGTTTTATTGATAGGGCAGTTTACTCCTCCGAAGCCGCCTTCTCAACGCGCAACGCGCGGGCCATTTCCATGGGGTTCTCATGGCGCATGAGGGTTTCACCAACTAATATGGCATCAGCTCCAGCATCGGCGAGGCGCTGGGCGTCTTCGACGGATTTGATGCCGCTTTCGCTGACTAAAACGATATCATGAGGCACTTCCTCGGCAAGCAATTCCGTGGTGGCAAGATCCACGGTGAAGGATTTAAGATTGCGATTGTTGATACCGAGAATTCGAACATCCGTGGCAAGAGCGCGTTCCAATTCCGGCAGATCATGCACCTCCATGAGCACATCAAGGTTGAAGGTGGAGGCGAC
>VFKY01000161.1 GCA_009885275.1 Verrucomicrobiota bacterium
CCCTCTACTTTCACCAACTCAGCTTCAATCTTCTTGCCAGTCACATCGGTAAAAGTGCGGGCAGACAATGGAAATGCCGTGCACGCAACCATTGACGTGATGAAGACCGTTTTAAAACAAAAGTGAGACAACGAGAGCATGGCCTTGGCGTTCTTCATACCCTGTCTTAGCAGTAGTTGAAGTGCTCGCAAAGATATTTCATCCTTTTGGATGTCAGGTCACTCAGTGTGCCAAAAAATCTACTCTATCACGCCTTGCTTATGCAAAGACATCAGTGATCACTTTCCCTTTATCGCCGACCGTGAAAGGACGACCATTAGGAGCCATGACCACTTGATCGATGTTCATTCCCATGCCATGGCCAACAATGGAGTGAAAATCTTGGATGGAGACTTGCTTGTCCGCAACCTCCGCACCTTCCTTATCACTAGAGCCATAAACAAATCCGCCTTTAATGCCGCCTCCGGCAAGCATGGTGGAAAATACTTTTGGGTAATGATCACGACCGCTGCGACTATTGATTTTAGGTGTGCGCCCAAACTCTGAGCATAGCACAATCATGGTAGAGGAGAGGAGTCCCCGCGCTTCTAAGTCGCCTATCAATGCTGAGATAGCGGTGTCGATGGTGGTACCATGCTCTTCCATGGCATCATCAATGTCGTTGTGCATGTCCCAACCTCCATGGCTAACCTCGATAAAGCGCACGCCCTTTTCTACAAGACGACGCGCCAGCATGCAGCCCTGACCGAACTTGTTGCTGCCATAGAGCTCACGGAGCGCTTCGGGTTCCTCATCTAGCTTGAAGACCTTCAAATCTTCGCTGCCGAGAAGCTTGAGCGTATCGTCATAGAAGTCTGTGTAATTTTTAAGATTGAGATCTTGGAATTTTGCGCGGAATCCGGAGTCGAGTTTATTGAGCAGGGTAAGTCTTTTATCAGTGATCTCAGGAGACGATTCCATTTTTGCGTATTGCAGTCCTGAATCAGGATCAAGAATAGGGATCGGACTGAATGCGGCACTGAAGAATCCGTTACCATGATCAGAGTTGCGATTGATGCATACACTGGAGGGAAGCGATTTATTACGCACTCCAAGAGTGCTCTGTGCCCATGCGCCAAGATTGGGGTGCTTGATGGTGCCGCGCAATTCATAGCCGGTGCGCATGACATACTGTCCGGCCGCATGAACACCTGTTTTTGAACTCATGGAGCGGATGATCGTGAGCTTGTCTGATTGAAGCTCGGCGAGCTTGGGTAAATACCCGCCCAGTTGGTAACCCGCTTTGGTCGCAATAGCGTCTTTGGGGCCCTTGGTCTCTCCGGTCTTGGGGTCCAGAGTATCGATGTGCGTCATGCCCCCGATCATCTGTAGCCAGATAACGCTCTTCGCTTTACCAAAACCTGGGAGCGCGGCATTGTCTGTTTTTACCTCATCTTCGGCACGAAGAACTGTTGGCAATACCGTAACGCCAAGGGTTGTTTTTGCGAGACGTTCGACAAAAACGCGACGGCTCACAGGATCAAGTTTGAGAAGGCTGATATTCATAACGATGAGGGAGGGTATCTAAAAAATCTTCTGTCTTTTCATTTTACTGCACAAAAATAAATTCACGGGAATTGAAAAGCACCCAAGTCAGATCAGAAACTGTCAATCCACTGGAGAGTGCCGCCATGGCATCGGTAAGCTCTACGGCACTGGGCTTACGACTGAAGAAACTGTAATAAAGTGATTCCACCTGTTGCTCTGGCGTCTTCATACTCATCGACGTGCTGAGAACGAGAGAACGTTGATTGCGCAAAACACTCTGAGCCTCACCATTCATGAGCATGAGCACTTGAGGAATGCTACCTTCATCACTTTCACTATCCGAAATTTGTCGATCACTTTGACCAAACATGCGGAGAAAGTGATTCTCTTTCTCAGGTTGTTGCAGTTCAGAGGCGCGGGCTAGGACAAGCCCATCCAACACGGCTGGATGCGTTTGATCCACTTCCACTTCTTCATTGGTCATCATCTTGCGCTTGGAGTTTTTGGCGTTTTTTCCAGCGCCAGCATTTTTGCTCATCGTCCTTCCCATGGAAGCAAGCTTGGATCTAATCTCATCAGCTGTGATCTGATCCGATAGCTTCATCACGGAGGCGTAGGATTCAGCACGCTTGAGTTTATATTCATCCACCTTGTCACCGATGGCCAGCGTAACACACGAATCCCACGCTTGTTCCGAGCTCATGCGACGCAAGATAGGACCGGGGAAATAGTACGGTTCGCCAGCAACGATCTCCTTGGTAATAGCTTCCCGTTGATAGGCCTGCGTATTGCAGAGAAGGCGCATATAGGCCCTGATATCAAATTTTAGACGTTTCATTTCCTCAGCAAGATGCGTCAAAAGCATGGGGTTGGAAGAGCCCTCGATGTTATCAAGATCTGACACTGGTTCCTTCACTGCGACTCCGAACATCAGTTTCCACAGCCTGTTGGCGATGGTCATCGCGAAGCGCGGATTCTGGGGACTGGTCATCCATTTGCCAAAAGTTTCGCGCAAATCTTCTTTGCTATCACCGTTCTTGAGCGCCGCATCGGCCATCGCATAGATAGGCAGTTTTTTATCCTCCGCAGTCCACATCACAAGCTTCGGCAATATCGGATCACCAGGATTACCATCCTTGTATTTATAATCATCCGGAAGTTTTACATCATTTTTATCCCCATCCGTAATCGTGAGAGCATTGGCAAGAAATAGCTTTTTGGATTTCTTTAGCTCCTCGGGTGTAAGCTCCTTACGCAAGTTTCCATAAGCACCTTTGTTGCCGCCGCTGCTTTTGCTTTTGTAAGTATCTGTTTCACCAAAAAATGATGCCATTTCATAAAACTGACGCTGAGTCCAATCAGCGAATGGATGGTCATGACACTGAGCACAAGCAACATTGGCTCCCATGAATGTGGAGAGAGTAAGCGAGAGATTATCGAGCCTCATGCCCTTATCGCGCAGAAGATATCCAGAGGCACCGCCGTCGAGCAGTTTGCCATCGGCAGTAATCATGTCATACACAATTTTATCCCATGGCCGATTCAGCCGAAGCTGATCCTTAAACCATTCTTCATACGTAAAAAACTTAGCCTTCTGGGCATCATCAGTGATCCGAAGCATGTCGGAAAAATAATCAAACATGCGTGAATTAAAGCCGTCACTACTCACTAGTTTATCAATGATCTTGGCGCGCTTGGAGGCACTCGTATCAGCAAGAAAGGTCATGGTCTCTTCACGTGTCGGAATGCGTCCCACCAGATCCAAATAAACACGACGAACAAATTGCTCATCATTGGCGAGGGCATTCGGTTCCTGCTTGGCGCTCTTCAATCCGATTGCCACAATCTCATCAATCTTCTGCGCTGCTCTGGCGACATTAGGATCAGCGGGAATACCCAGACCTTCGGGCTTCAGTTTCTTCGCCACGGCCAAATCTTCAGGCACGAGACGGTTAAATGGAAGGCGATATACGTAGCCATCCTTGGTTTGCAGAAAGACATTCTCACCTTCGATACCGCGGAAGGTCGCATCGACCGTACGTCCCTGCACATCATGCCAAAGGCGATACACCGCTTTGTCGCTCGGGGCCTCTTGCTTAGTCGGTTCCGGAATCAACGCGGGAACAGGTGCCGGAGGCGCAGCCGACGCAGTCATTCCAAGGGCTAGTAAGCTGGCAACACAGGAAAGTGAGGATATTTTCATAGGGCGAAGCTGGGACTATTGTCTCGTATAACGAGAGGGGGGTATTGAACTTTCAATTTCTTTCGAGAACAATTAAACCATGATTATCAAAAATGGTTTCTTATTCAAGAACCTAACAGCGCCTAGCTGCAAGATTAGGACAACACGGAGGAAGATTCAAAAAAGATTTCTACTCGGTGATAATGGCGCTACTAGCCCTTTCGCCTCGGCAAACTTCTTCTGACTCCCATCGAAGGTAAGGAGCTCTTTTGCACCTAATTCAATTGCCATCGCGACATGCAAGATGTTTAGAGAGTAGATACCGCTGGCATTGCGTCGTTAATGCCGCAGGAAGTCGCGCTTGAAACGAAGGGTAAGGTGCTAGAGGAGGTCAACAAGGTCTTGGAACTGATCGCAACCGTTGACCTTATATCAGGAGGGGAGTGATTGAGCTATGAGGCTAGAAAACTTACCCTTTAATCTTCGCTACCGCTTTCTTTATTACTAGCAAGCGGACTCTAAGTCATTACTTACTCCGCAGACGAACCGTCATTTCAGTATGATGCAACAGCACATCCAGACGCCAAATAGTCGGATGACTCCTTTTAATTGATCTTCGAGCTTCATGTTCATATTATCGTGTAAAAAATGACGCATATAGGCGGCTAATTCTACATTTCTGTTTCCTATTGCACGATTTAGCGGCTAAAACAACAACCATGCATGCAAAAACCCGTTCATACTCGACAAAACTGTCACCTATAAAGCTCGTGACAAACCCGACGGTTTTGTCCACCATCAACTAGTTCGCTCCAAAAAATAAAAATTCTATCGAGTGATCCCGTTGCCTCAATACCTCAAGCACTATGGCGTCAGAGCATTGGGGCACCACGCCGAATTCTGCACATTCGTGGAGAAGCGGATTGCTGAGGCGACAGATCCCGAGACCACAGTCACGGGGTTACGAATCGAATCATCTTGGAAGGACGCGGGAGGCAATCGACATGGAGCAGTCCGAGCACGCGGGGAGAGACGCGACCTACATGGCGATCTCGGTGCCGACATTGTCTGGCTGATCCGCTCGAAGACGTTTCGTGGCTCGTTCTGGTCACGGATCCCTAAGCGGACGGATTCGGATTACTATTCACAGGCGAGAGATGCCTTCTACCGAAGGGACTATGACGAGTTTCTCAGGTTGGCCGATTTTCTCGGAGGCAGCCATTCGAGCACTCCGGCCTTTCGCAAGATGCTCGGGATCGCAACCCGCCTCAAAAACAACCAAGCGAACAAGTCGTGCGAGACAACCGGCGATAACGTCCCTTGTTGAATTCGGGCTCGCCACCGCCGGTGCCTCCACTCTATCGTTCTGCTAAGAAATGAAGATCGCATTTCAAATCCTTAAAGACAAGCCCACGGTCAGACTGACGATGACCCGTGAATCTGTGTGCGCTGGCGATGACTGCGACGCGCCGCACCACAAAGAATTAGAATTGCCTTCATTCCTCGATCCGGAGGTGTTCGCACGCGAGGTATCAGCTGACTATTTACCATCGGTTGCAGGATACGGTCACTCATGGACCTGCATGCTGAATGGCCGGAAGATTGCAGCGATCGGCACATCCGGTATTGAGCCGCTTGTTGCAGAGACCCCATTTGATGATGACAACAAGGTTCACTTTGTCTATCACTCCGCAACATACTGAATCCAAGAAGCAGAACCCTCAAGATAGCATCGGTCGCGTAGCGCACTGATGATAGTGGTAGGCTTTAAGCAGTATGACCGAGCGGGAGACTTACCCCAAATAACCCACACGCAACCTAACAGACTTGGCAGGTCATGTTGTGACTGGTGTTGTGACTTTGCCCCTACTTGGTCTTGGAGCCCTTATAAAATATACAGATACCGCTGGCGGGACTCGAACCCGCACGATGGTCACCCATCAACAGATTTTAAGTCTGTTGCGTCTACCAATTTCGCCACAGCGGCATATTTACCTGCGAAACGTTCTCTAAACCAGAGTCCTTCGCTTGGCGAGCAGGAAATGCTGCTGTTGTTACCGCGTGAGAAATGCAGATCAATGATGCGGACGGAAGAGCCCCACCATTACGCCTTGAATGATGAGCTCTCTCAACGGAACTAGATCGGGATATTGAGAGTTTTCCGCCCGTAAAAATGGGCGGCCATTCTCAACAATGAAACGCTTCAACGTCGTTTCCCCATCCATCAGCGCGGCCACAATATCGCGTTGTTTTGGCTCACGTTTTTCTAATATAACATAGTCACCATGCACAATATGCGCTCCGATCATGGAATCGCCACGCACTTTCAAAGCGAATGGCTTGGCGTTGGGTTGCAGCCCCATCGTGCGGAGATCGAGGGTCAATTTACCATCTGCCATCTCGGGATTGTCCGCCGTGAATCCAGCCGGAATCATTCCAAACACAGGAACATCAACAGTCTCACGGTCCATCTCGTCTGGGAAGATTACCGCGCGAGCCTTGCCTGCGAGTCGTCGGATAACACCCTTGCGCTCCAGTGCTCGCAAATGACTCATTGCGGCTGTTTGGCTCGCAAACCCAAAATGCGATTGAATGTCACGAGTCGAAGGCATGACACCCTGCTGCCTTTGATAGCCGTGCAGGAATTCGAGAAGTTCTTGCTGCCGTTTTGTAAGCATGAGTGCATACGAACACTGTTCAATTGCTCAGTCAAGACTTTTTTGCTTGGTGTGAACCTTATCATGCCGATAGTCGATTCATGAAATGCCGGTCATTTTTCATCATCGCCCTGTTCATGTCCTTCGTCTCCGTCAAAGCAGATGATAAAAAGGCCTCCAAAAAAACTCCGCCAACTCCGGCTCAAGCCGTGAAGGAAAATCAACCTACCGCAGAGCTAGCTGACCAGAAGAAAACTGGGCAGCTACCCGCACTCACCTCTGGACTAGCCGATCAAGCCGCAACTGCCTTTGGTAAACAAGACTGGAAGACCGCCCGTAAATGTTATCAGGAAATGCTGGCCATCGATCCCCAGAACGCCCTTACCTATGCCAATCTTGGAGCAGTGGAACAACAGTCAGGCCGACTTAAAGAAGCTCAGTCCTTCTTTGAAAGTGCGGTGAGCCTCAATCCTCAATTACAGCAAACCTGGACTGCGTTGGGCTTGGTTAGTTATGAAAAGGGCGACCTTTACCATGCCGTACATGCTCTCAGTCGTGCGGTGCATGAAGATCCCACGGATGCCAAGGCTCACAATTATCTCGCGGTGGTGGTAAAAAAACTCGGTTGGCGTGAAGCTGCAGAATCTGAATTGCAGCGTGCTATCGAATTAAACCCTCAGTATACCAATGCTCATTTCAACCTAGCTTTGATGTATCTTGAAAGAACTCCGCCTGCCATCGAACTGGCAAAGCGGCACTATGATAAAGCCCTCGCCCTTGGTGCGCCCAAAGATGAGCTGATGGAAGAAAAATTAAAGTCCGAGTAACCCTAGTTTTCATCATGCAAGAAACTGGATCAGGCATCGAACATCACGCCGCGCTTGAACTAGCCGCGCTTGGGGCTGCCGGTCTAAAGAGGAGTCTGCGTACCCTCATCCCATTATCCGGTCCTCAAGTTAACTGGCACGGACACCCGTTGCTTAATTTTTCTTC
>VFKY01000317.1 GCA_009885275.1 Verrucomicrobiota bacterium
GCGATACTTTATAAGGCGCTGATTTATAGCCCGCCCGACTTGTAGCACAGGCAGCAATACCAAGCCCAATCATGAAGATAGCCAAAAGAAGTAAGATGAGCTTTTTCATAGGATATTAATACGTTTGAAGGTGCCCTGTGAGTAAACTTATTGCCTAAATCCAATTAGTTTTAGGCTTGGGAAGAATATGGACATTCAGATGATCGTAGATAGCATTAATTGCCTATGGCCAGCGATTTCCCCTCATCTTCCACGCAACGCCTTGTCTCACTTGATGCATTGCGCGGTTTTGACATGTGCTGGATTCTTGGTTTGGGGGGTGTTTTTGAAGCTCTCGCGAAACAACTTATTCCCGACACTGCTCTGGCCCAACTCATTGACACTCAGTTTGAGCATGTACACTGGGAAGGGTTTCATTTTGAAGATCTGATCTTCCCTCTCTTCCTGTTTATCGCCGGTGTCTCCATGCCACTCGCCTTGCCTAGACGAGTGGCTCGGGAAGGCAAATTTGGAGCCATGACGCATCTTGCCATCAGAGCGCTGATCATTTTCATCCTCGGTGTCATCTATTCTGGTGGTTTAAATAATGGGTTCGAAAACATCCGTTGGTTGGGGGTACTGCAGCGCATCGGTATCGCTTCAGCCGCAGCCGGAATGCTCTCACTAGTATTGCAAACTCGCGGGCTCATCATTGCCACTATTACCTTGTTGATCAGTTATTGGCTCATGCTTAAATTCATCCCAGTACCGGGCTACGGCGCGGGTGATTTTACCGAGGGCCATAACCTCACAAACTATCTGGATAAAATCTGGCTTCCTGGTCGCAAATATAACGGTGATCATGATCCTGAAGGAATCTTGAGTACGATCCCAGCCATCGCCAGCGCCCTGCTTGGTATTCTTGCTGGCCGTTGGATCATCAGTCCAGCGACAATGAACAGGAAGACGCTCATGCTAATCATGGCGGGACTCGTTTTACTAGGCCTCGGCTGGGCTTGGTCACCGTTCTTCCCTGTGGTGAAAAAAATCTGGACCTCCAGCTTTGTTCTCGTCGCGGGGGGCTGGAGCGCCATCCTGCTCGGCGTGTTTTACTGCATCATTGATGGCTTAAACTGGAGGCGCTGGGCGACACCATTCGTCTGGGTTGGAGCCAATCCCATCGCGCTCTACCTAGCCAGCGGCCTCGGTTTTTTCAAAGCCATCAGCGACCGATTGGTAGGGCATCCTGATGGAGCCTGGGATTGCCTCGTGCCAGTAGCCTCATTTGCGGTCATGCTTCTCGTCGCACGCTGGATGTATCAACGCGGCATCTTCATCCGCATTTGAATCAGAGGGTGAAAAAGACGATTTCTTGGGGTAAGTCTGTCGCTGTCAGTTATCGAGCCAGCATGTTGTTATTGCTTTTTACATGAGATCTGGCAGCATGTAATTCCATGCTTAATTTATGAAAAACAGCATCCAGATTCTCCTTGAGGCCATCCACCCCCTAACTGAATTCCAACGCAATGCGAAGGCTCACCTCTCATGGGTCAACAAAACAGGAAGACCTGAGATCTTGACCGTGAATGGGAAAGCTGAAGCCGTACTCATGGGTAAACACTCTTACGAGAAAATGGTGGAGGCCATGGAAGAACTGGAGACTCTTAAATCCATTCGTCGCGGCTTGAATGAAATGGAGAAAGGAAAGACGATTGCATCTGCAACCGTGCATCAAAGACTCAGGAAGCTATGAGTAGCTACAAGGTCGAATATACTCTTGGTGCCCAAAAGGAACTTGAGGACTCTTACCGCTGGATAAAAGAACATGCACCTCAAGCTGCTGAAAAATGGCTCGATGAGTTGATCGGCAAGGTAGAGTCACTTGTCGAAAATCCCCTCCGGCATCCCATCGCACCGGAAAACGAAAAATTCACCCGAGAAATTCGGCTTATGCTCTTTAGGAAAAGACGCGGGCAGTTCAGGATTTACTATACCATCGAGAAGCAACGCGTAGTCATTCTGTCTGTGCGTCGCTCAGCACGGAAGCCATTGGAAGAAGAAGATTTCACTATATAGATAATAACACCGCAACGTGGTCTGGCTGGCGCGCCTACTTCTTTCCTTCGTAGTTGATCATGACTCCTGTTTTGCCCTTATCAGTAGTAATGACCACATTCATGGTTGTTTTTCCATCGTCTTTGGTGCCATTGATAACGTTAAACTCTCCTTCACCAGTCGTCGTAGTGGTAACCCCAGTTTCAAATCCAGCTTCTTTGAGCTTCGCTTCGTAGAAATCTTTAATCTTTGCGCCAGCGTCTGCGCTCTCTGCGATGAAAGCACCTGCAACCGCGCCATTTTTCTCCGAGCGCATCCCGCCGGGTTGCGATTTGAGATTGGGATACATCGGCACCCATGTCGGTGGCGCGACAGCTGCTGAGTTCGTTCCACCAATGATCACTTCTCCTTGTGGACCCTTCATAACCACGCCGCCTTTGCCTGCCACATCGGAACCATCAATACTCACTTCCTCACCCTTGGCATTCTTCATGGAGAACTTGCCCTTGGCGATATCGTTGAAGGACAAGGTCACCTCTTCTCCGCTTTTCTTGTTACGCACCGTAATTTCCCCCTTGGCGTCATCCGTTTTTACGATGTCGACTTCTGGATTAAATTTCAAGGCCATCATCGCTGCTGCTTTCCCGGGATTATTTTTAAAATCGCCCGCCACATCCTTCACCATGTTGCAAGCCTTCATCATCAACAAAACGGCAATCAACACGGCCAATACAATCAAACCGCCACAACCGATACCGGCGATAACAAGTCCGGATAGACCTTTTTTTGGCGCAGGCATGGTAGGTGGGGTATCATTCATAGTTCTTAGTAGTGTGTTTTATTGTAAGGAAGCATGAAGTGTCCTCTGTTTCTGTGCAACCGCCTACTTCAAGTAAAAAGTTCAACCAACTGATCAGGCGCAGTTCTTGCGTAAGCGTCTACTTTGCCCTAAGCAAGAGGAACGAATGTCCGACTCCTTTGTTCACCTTCATCTTCATACGGAATATTCACTGCTGGATGGAGCGGTGCGCATTCCTGATTTGATGAAGCGCGCCAAAGCGCTGGGTATGCCTGCGGTGGCTATGACCGATCACGGCAACCTCTTTGGCGCGATTGAGTTTTATCAGGACGCAAAGAAAGCCGGCATCAAACCGATCATCGGCTGCGAAGTCTATCTTGCTCCCGGTCCCATGTCTGAACGTAAGGATGTGCCAGGACGCAAACGTAGTTCTCACCTCACCCTGCTGGCGGCTGATAATGATGGCTATGCAAACCTCGTAAAATTGGTGACAAAAGCACATCTCGATGGCGTGTACTCCAAACCTCGCATCGATAAAGAGGCTCTCGCGCTCCATGCCAAAGGGTTAATTTGTCTCAGCGGCTGCATCAGTGGCGAGATCAATGAATTCATCCTCAGTGACCGTGAAGACGAAGCACGCAAAAGCATCGGTGAGTTCTGTGACATCTTTGGCAAAGACAACTTCTATCTTGAGCTACACAACCACGGAATGGCGGCGCAGCACAAATGCATCGTTAAGTTGAACGAGTTTGCCAAAGAGTTCGGACTGAAGACCGTGGCCGCAAATGATGTTCACTTCCTCAACAAGGAGGATCATGAAGCTCACGACATCATGATCTGCATCGGTACCGGTGCGAATGTTCATGACGAGAAGCGACTTCACTATTCCCCGGAAGTTTACTTCAAGACAAGCGAGCAAATGCGCACGCTTTTTGAAGGCATGGAAGAAGCCTGCGACACTACGTTGGAGATCGCAGAGAAATGCAATATTTCGCTGACGCTCAATCCATCGAGTATTGAAAAGTATCCGCAGTTTGCGCCACCGGATGGCATCGATCGCAATGATTACATGCAGGACCTCTGCCTCAAAGGCATGGTGGCCCGCTACGGCAATGACCGCGCGCTCAATGACACCATGCTGCATGAACGTCTGACCTATGAGTTGGGCATCATCAACAAGATGAATTTCACATCCTACTTCCTGATCGTTTGGGACTTCATCAAGTGGGCGCGCGATCACGGCATTCCCGTCGGCCCGGGTCGCGGTTCTGCCGCCGGTTCGCTCGTGGCTTATGTGTTAGGAATCACAGATCTTTGCCCCATCCGCTTCGGCTTGATCTTTGAGCGATTCCTCAATCCTGACCGCGTCTCCCCACCAGACGTGGACATTGACTTCTGTCAGACCCGGCGCCCCGAGGTCATCGAATATGTGCGACAGCACTATGGTGAGCGCTCTGTCAGTCACATCATCACGTTCGGCACGATGGGCGCAAAGAGTGTCGTCCGCGATGTCGCCCGTGTTCTTGGTTGGAGTTACGGAGATGCGGATCGGCTCGCCAAGATGATTCCCACAGAGTTAAACATCACTCTGGATAAGGCGGTTGATAAAAATCCTGAACTTAAAGCAGCGCTGGAAAATGAATCCAACATCCAGCAACTCTGGCCGTATGCGAAGTTCCTCGAAGGCATGATCCGCAATGCCGGCATTCACGCCGCAGGTATTGTCATTGGCGATCAACCCCTCGATAATTTTATCCCACTGACACGCGGCAGTGAAGATGAAGTGGTAGCCCAGTTCGCCATGGGTCCGCTGACTTATGTCGGCATGTTAAAGATGGACTTCCTGGGGCTCAAAACTCTCACTGTCATCAATGATGCGGTGGGCTTTGTGAACCGTCGACTGCCCGAGTTCGACATCAATACCATCCCGCTGGACGATCGAAAAACTTATGAAATGCTTCAACGCGGAGAGACGGTTGCGGTGTTCCAGATGGAATCCGGGGGGATGACCAGCACGTGCTTGCAACTCGGTCCTGATCGCATTGAGGAAATCATCGCGCTTATCGCTCTCTATCGGCCCGGCCCGATGGACCTTATTCCTGACTTCATTCAGCGGAAAAAAGGCGAGAAAGCCGTGGAGTATCTCCACCCGCTGCTCGAAGACGTCAGCAAGGAAACCTACGGCATTCTTATCTATCAGGAACAAGTGCAGAAGGCGGCCAACCTGCTTGCAGGTTACACCCTCGGAGCCGCTGATTTGTTGCGTCGCGCCATGGGTAAAAAGGACAAAGCGGAAATGGATTCCCAGCGCGCCATCTTTGTCAAAGGTTGCTTAGAGGTAAATCAAATTCCCGAAAGAAAATCGAATGAGATTTTCGATTTGTTGGAAAAGTTCGCGGGCTACGGCTTCAACAAATCGCACTCCGCTGCATATGGCATTGTGACCTATCGCACCGCCTATCTCAAGGCGAACTATCCTGTGGAGTTCATGGCTGCCGTGCTTTCCTATGAAGTTAATAGCACCGACAAGATTGCTGGATTTGTCTCCGAGTGTCAGCGCATGGGTATCACCATTTTGCCACCTGATGTGAACCGGAGTATGCTTAAGTTTGCGCCCGATACCATTGACGATGGTACAGTGCCCAATGCCATTCGCTATGGTCTGTCCGCCGTTAAGAATGTCGGCGAAGCAGCGGTAATAGCGGCGATTACGGAACGAGAAAAGAACGGCCCCTTTCTCTCGGCGGATGACTTTGCCAATCGGGTGGATTCGCGACTCATCAACAAGCGTCTCATGGAATCGCTCATCAAGGTCGGCGCTTTCGACTTCACGGGTGATTCGCGCTCGGCCATCTTCTCTCACATCGATAAAATTATTTATGATGCCTCGAATCGCCAGCGCGATGACAAAGCGGGCATGGTCAATTTGTTCGGTGACGATGTTCTTGGTGCCACTAAGAATTTCATTCCCGCCGCCGATGCGCCGCCTCCTTGGACCAAGGAAGAGATCATGGCGTTTGAAAAGGAACTGCTCGGATTCTTTGTCTCCGGCCATCCCCTCGATAATTACCGCCATATCTTTGAGAGCAAGCACATCACTCGCATTGCCGATGTCCAAGACGTCAAAGAAGAACGCGCCAGCGTGAGGGTCGCCGGACTCATTCAGCGATTGGAAATCAAGTTCACCAAAAAAGACAACCGCGCCTTTGCTACCTTCGTGCTGGAAGATTTCTCCGGGACTGTCGAAGTCCTTGCGTGGAGCGAGAGCTATGAAAAATTCCGCGATCTCATCGTCGATGGCGCTGTGATCGGATTAAAGGGACGCTGTGAAAAAGACAATCGCTCCGAGACCATTCGCCTCACCATCCAAGAAGTAAAACCCCTCAAGCCAGCCAAGGAACCGAAGGAAGGTGCCAAGCCCAAGGCCAGCGCCCGCAAGCGTGAAGCGCTCGTGCTGCGACTGCATTCCGCCAAACACACC
>VFKY01000244.1 GCA_009885275.1 Verrucomicrobiota bacterium
ACATGGCGTTCTACAAAAATCAAGATGTCGGCAAGGACGGCATCTGGGATGTCTGGCAGATCGAAGGTCCCTCGATGATTTGGTATTTCCGCGGCGATCCCCATGTCCACTGCTGGGCACACATCAAAGAGAGCGTGTAGTTTTTAAACCGACAGCTTTGCATTACCCTCTTCCGCTGGCGTCAGGTTGGGAGTGGTGCTAAAGAAAGCTGATGTCGCATTCTCCTCCTCGACAAATTTCCCTGGCTGCCGCCACGGCGATTGTCGTGGCGAGCATGGTGGGCACAGGTGTGTTCACCAGTCTGGGCTTTCAGTTGAAGGATATCCCTTCGGGTTTCCCCATCATGATGCTATGGATGATCGGCGGCGTGGTGTCGCTGTGCGGGGCGTTTTGTTATGCGGAGCTGGTGGCGATGATGCCGCGCTCCGGTGGTGAGTATCATCTGCTGTCGCGAGTCTATCATCCCATGGCCGGCTTTCTCGCGGGCTGGGTCTCCTTGATCGCCGGGTTCGCGGCACCGATTGCCGCTGCCGCTCTTTTGTTTGGGAGTTATGCGCATCAGTTGTGGCCTGTCTTGAGCGAACAGATGATGGCGATCGGACTGGTGTTGGTGGTGACCTTCGTGCAAATGGGGCATTTGAAACTGGTGGAGGGATTTCAGATCGCCTTCACCCTGTTGAAGGTGTTTTTGATTTTTGTCTTCATCTTTGGGGCCTGGTGGTTCGGGGTGAGTCAGTGGCATTTGCTGGCACCGAAAGTCGGGGACAGCACCCACTTTCTCAGCGAACCCTACGCGGTTTCGCTGGTGTATGTCATGTATGCCTACGCGGGATGGAACGGCGCGGTTTACATGGCTGGCGACATGAAGGATCCCCAGCGCAATCTTCCGCGCGCTTTGATGATGGGCACAATCATCGTCATGGTGCTCTATCTTGTGCTCAATGCGGTGTTTCTCATCAATGCACCTTGGGAGGCGATGCAGGACAAACAGCAGGTCGCGTTCGTCGCAGCGCAGGCCATCTTTGGAGATCGCGGCGGCGATGCCATGGGGCTTCTGATCGCGCTGGGATTGATCGCTCATTTGAGCGTGTTGATCTATGCTGGCACCAGTGTGCTCCGGGTCATGGGACAGGATGTGAAAAGTTTATATTGGCTCGACAAACCGAATGCCAAAGGGGCGCCGTGGATGTCGGTGCTGCTATTGATGACGCTGGTACTGGCGTTGATGCTGTCCAGCACCTTCAAACAGTTGCTTCTCTACATTGAAGGATTGCTTCTTGTTTCATCACTGCTCTGCATCGCAGCGGTTCCATTGCTTCGCTGGCGCAAACCTGACGCGCCACGCCCTTTCAAGGTGCCGTTGTATCCGTTGCCGCCCTTGGTGTTCATGATCGTGGCTCTTTGGATGCTGGTGGCGCTGGTTCGGGAGCGACCGGTTGAGAGCGCCTGGGGTGCCGTGACGTTGG
>VFKY01000084.1 GCA_009885275.1 Verrucomicrobiota bacterium
ATCATGCTGCTCACGGTAAGGTGTGGGCATAAGCATGCTGATGTTCTTTCCGAGCATTTCGACTTTGGTAAATCCAAAGAGTTTTTCTGTCGAAGTATTGGCAGATTGAATAATACCCTGTTCATCGATCGTGATAATAGCGTTCACGGCTGTCTCGAGTATGGCGCGATGACGATCCTCACTGACTCGCAGCGCCTCTCGCAGCGATTCTAGTTCCACTCTGATTTCCTCCTGCTGATGAGTAGTTGCGGTCATGGCATCAGACTAATAAGACATACTTTCATGATTAACTAGGACGGCAGGACTTCAAGTAGTGTAACACTGCTGTTTCTAGATCGTGGGTAATCCCGCCAGATCGTCCACAGGACAAATAAAATTTTCCGGCTTCACCGCAAGCACAGAACAGTTGGCTTGTGTAATGATTTTCTCTGCTGTCGTCCCCATGAATACTGAGCGCAAATCCGTTTTTCCACGCGTTCCTAATACTACCAAATCCGTTTTAGCCGCCTTAATGTGTTGGATGATTGCCTCCCGTATATTGGAACACTCAATGACGGAACTCGTCCACTTGAGGTCAGTGCTCTCGCTCAATACAGGCGCAACAAAAGCCTCTAACTCCTCTTTCCAGCCCGTGACAACAGACGAGTCCGTCGCTGCCATGATGGGAGCAAACCCACCGTAATCCATGGACATAGCGGAAACTGATTTGAAGGCGTAGAGACAATCCACCTTACTGCGATCTTGCTCCGCCAACAAGCGAGCGGCCCGCAATGCTTTCGATGATGTTGCAGAAAAATCAACACACGCCAAAATTTTACTGAAAACTGGATCGGCCGAAGCGCGCACTAAAAGCACATCCGCCGGTGCCTTACGCAGACAAAGACTGGCCACAGATCCCACCTGGTTATGCTCATGCTCAGTGCCACGAGTGCCCATGATAAGCAGCCCAGTTACATTACGACGGCATGAATCAACAATTCCCAAAAATGGATGGCCCACCTCCAGCTCAAAACGCACTTGAAGCGGGTTAAGGTCCGACTGTTCCATGAATGTTTGAAGACTTTTAAAGAAATGCTCAAACAGATCATCATGGGAAAAACCATGGGCGGATTTGATCTCGCCCGCCAAACCAGGATCCATGACGTGCAAAGCAGTGATGGGGATGTTTAGCCTTGATCCCAGCCTGATGGCGGCCTTCAAAGCATGACTGCTGGCAGGGGAAAAATCGACTCCCACAAGAATGTGACGGTAGGTATTCATTGGCGTTTTTCTTTTTATTATTTGATCGACTATAGAGGAACAGTTCGGGACTGGCCATGCATGTCTTGCGAGCTTGCGCGCTCATCTTGTGACTCTTGAACTTTTGAGGGGCACCGCCTAGACATCATCGGCACCATGCCCATAGTAGTATAATTGATCTGCGGCGCATAAAGGCAATTCTTGTCCTCACTTCTCGCTTAGCTCGACTTTCTAAAGTCGAGACCTCCTAGTCCTACCTCAACATTGGAATGTCGAGCTACCTCTCACCCAATCACCTTCGATCTCAAATCTCTCAGCGCACACAAGCCCCCGAA
>VFKY01000199.1 GCA_009885275.1 Verrucomicrobiota bacterium
GCTGAGAAGGACCAACGCGGTTCCGGCAGGACTTGAGCCAAGAGCATCACGCAGAGAGGCATCGAGGTTTGTGATGGTGGCATCCGCTTTAAATCCAAAGTTATGGGACAGGTCACCGGATGTATCGCTTCCATCGTTTCGTCGCCACCAGAGACGCTCTGCCTTGTATCCTCGTAGCGCAAAAAGCTCCACATCATGCTTTTCCGCGATCTGGTTAATGATGGAGGTATTGGGATTTAGCAACGCCTGTTCGAGTCTGGTAAAACGACTTTCATTCTTTTGCGTTTGATCGCTGGATTTCGCGCCTTCTGAATCGGTGAAACTCATGCTCGCTGAGGCATCCGCTACTATCACGACACGTCCAAGCTGACGAAAGGTACTGACATGCCTGAGTACAGGACCGGAAAGACAAAGCGCTAAAATAAATACGGCCAGTGATCGAAGCAAAGCGGGCACCCAGCGACCAGGGCCGGATTGATAACGTAACTCACGGCGATAATAAAAGAACATCGCTGCCGACAGTCCCAACGCCAGTGCGATGACCGGCAATGCAGGCCGGTCACCAGTGAAGCGGAGAAAAGTTTCTGTTTGTTCTTGGTTCAAGCGCGGGAGATGCGTTGTTGTAAAAAGACTTCGAGGAAAAGAAAGGCGATTAGCGCGAATAGTAATAGTTGCCAGACCTCAGTGCCGTGACGCCGTGACCGATCCAGACGAGTGTAGTCATCATTGTTTTCAGCGAAGCTGGCACTTAAACGGGTTGCCATGTCATGAACCTTACCGGTACTTAGAAGCGTTAGATCTGACTCCGAAGGATTTAAATTAAACGCAAAACGTTTCGGGGCACTTGTCTTTGCCGCCGTGCTGGCACGAAGTTCATAGAGTCCTGGATTTTGAGTGATGGCATAGTCCACATAAACATTTCCTTCCTTATCAGTGATGGGTTTTAGTTCGTGCGTTTCGTTGAGCGGGTCCGTAAGGACAAAGGCCTCTTTGCCTTGGTCTTTAGCGAGTGAAGCACGCAACATGGAGCCACAACTTTGGGATTGAGGTGCTGCACTCTGTGTTGCTAAATAGGTAACAATTCGCTGCATTAAGGGTACAAAAACAGGCTGAAGTGGCAGGTTGTTCCATTGAGCGTTCGCCGTTGTTGCCACAGCGATGACGCGTCCTTTGCCGAAAGGTTTCTCGACCATTAAAGAATCGCCACGATCCAGATTTAGGATAGAGCGGGTTTCCCCCTCGATTTTTTCAAATTTCGCCCAATGCTGGAATGCTGCATCCTGCAGCTTTAATCCGCGGGCATCATTAAAATAGGTCGTGGCAGGGTGCGTGTGACGTTGATTGAGAATGCGCGCAGGCGTTTGTCCTGTTTCGACATGGCCGAAGCCTTTGAAGAAACAAGGAAAAAGGCTTTTGCCATCTCGAAAAAATTCTTTTTCATACCACGTTGAATTACAATCAGGTCCAACAAAGACGATCAGCCCACCTCCTCGTTTTACAAATTCTTCGAGATCAGGCAGTTGACGTCCATTAAGTCTTTCAACGTTTGCAAGCATGACTACTTCTACACCGTCGAGGAACTTCTCACGAATTTGACGGTAATCAGTAGTGCTCGTGCGAATGACATCCTTGAGTGAAGTTGAGGCACTTTGATGGGGAGCGAGAGAGATTTCTAAAAAGTCGGTGGCCCCGGATAAAGGTCCCAAATCTGATCCACCCTTCACAAGCAGACAGTTGACCTGTTCCCGCACGGGGATGACGAGGGAGTAGGCGTTGTCTTCTGGAAACGCGTCGCCTTCCACTCGCACGGTGATGGCATGGTCTCCGGCGGTATCGAAAGCTTGGTTGAGTGTCAGTAGTGTTTCGGCATTCGGAGCCACGGAAACTCTCGTGGTGCGAAGTCTAGCGCCATCAGCTTCCAGATGCACCGCGATATCTTGATAAGCACGTTTACCATGATTGAGAATGCGAACGCGCAGGGCGATGCTCTGCTCTCTGGCGATCACGAATGCGGAGGGCTCGACAGAGGCTAACGCAAGATTTTCCTCAAGTTCACCGGCGCCCCGGTAAAATGTTAGCAGGGGTTTGGGTTCGGACTTCAAGATGGTGTCCAATGCAGCGACACTTCCACCATCAGCGATGTTTTTCCAATCACTCTGCTGAAAGTCGGAGAGTAATAAAACTTCACGCGAAGCGCCACTCATGCGTTTGAGCTCAGCATTGGCCAGTTGTAGGGCATCATTTAGAGCAAAGGGGCCGGCCAGACAGGGTTCTGTTTCCAGTTTCTTGGTGATGGCTTCCAAGGCGACAGTGGGAGCATCGAGCAGCAATCTTGGCGGATTGCCCGCGAGCACGACGCTGACATCGGAGCCATTTGGTAACTTCTCCAAGATTTGTCGGAGTTCGCTTCGCATCTTGTCACTGAGTGTGCCTTGATCAGAAGGCGCGCGCATGGAGAAGCTATTGTCCAAGACCACGACAAGGGACGTTTTATTGAGCCCTGGAAACTGACGCAGAAAACTCAATACTGGACGTGCGAGACATAAAGCGAGGAGAATAGGGATGGCTATGCGAGTCAAAAGTAGCAGTAATTGCTCCACTTTTATATTTCGTTTCCGCTGTTGCAGAGCTTGATGCAGCAGGTGCATTGCCCCCCATCGAACGGTTTGAACCCGACGCTTATTGAGCAGGTGGATGATGAGCGGGATGAGAAACGCTGCGGCACCTGCAAGAAGAATGGCGTTGAGGAAATTCATGGCTCAGCGACGCATCCTCAACGCGAGGTAACTTTTTACAGCGTGGGCAAGGGGTTCATCGGTGACGATGGGAACGAGATCTACCTGATGCTTACTCAAACCTTCGGTGAGAGCACTGCGAAACTGTTCCAAAGCTTGAAGATATCTCTGGCGGATGGCGGCCGGATCGAGCATTTGAAAATCCTCGAAGTTCTCAAGATTTTCAAAACGAGCCCAACGTGAAAAAGGGAATTCCAGTTCATCCCGATCCCATATCTGAAACACGATGATCTCATGTCCGCGTTTGCGCAATACTCCAATGGCTTGAAGCAGTTCGCCAACATCATCAAAGCCATCGGTCATCAGCATGAGTAACCCGCGTTTCTTAATGCGTGAGGCAAGATTTTGTAAAACTGCAGCAAGCGATGTCTCTGCTCCCGGTTCAGTCTTAAGGAGTGTCTCTAAAACATTGTGAAGATGGGAGGTCTTGGTCCGACAGGGGATAAATTCACGCACCTTACTGTCAAAAGTAACCAGGCCCACTGCATCCTGCTGTCCTGTTAGCACATAGGCTAGGGCCGCCGCGAGCTTGCGAGCGTGCTCAAATTTTTTCACACCCTTGGAGCCCTGATAATTCATGGAGCCACTGGCATCTAACAACAGGGTGGCACGAAGGTTCGTTTCTTCGTCGTATTCACGAATATAAAATCGATCGCTACGCCCGAAAATTTTCCAGTCGAGACGTTTGATTTCATCGCCCTGAACATAGGGACGATGTTGGCGGAATTCGACGCTAGCTCCCTTATTGGGGGATGCATGCAAACCCGTACTGAACCCTTCCATTACCGTTCGAGCGAAGAGCGGTAACCCAGAGAGCTGGAGAAGATCTTCAGCCGGAAGTAGGTCGGAAAGTTTAGCCATAGAAGATCGAAATCAATCGTCAGAGATCAAGGTCACACCATGATCCAATCGTCCTCTACATTACCCGGCTCGCATGTGGCCTAGCACATTGCTCAAGAAGATGTTGCACAATGTGATCCACGGTGACGCCCTCCGCTTCAGCATGAAAGGTGGGGACGATACGGTGCCGCATAACAGGAATCGCTAGCGCTTCAATGTCATCGATCGTGACGTGCGTGCGACCTCTAAGCAGGGCTCGCACTTTACTGGCGAGAATGAGATGCTGACTGGCACGAGGTCCTGCGCCCCAACTGACCATTTGTTTGACGTAGTCACTCACATTAGGCTCAGTCGTCCGAGTGGAACGTACTATATCCAATACAAAATCTGTTACATAATCGGGAACCGGCACGCGACGGGAGAGGGTCTGCATCATCATCAAATCATCACCCGTCAGTACCGGAACGATATCATGACTCACGGAGCCGGTTGTGCGGTCAAGAATCTCACGTTCATCATCACGCGTTGGATAGTCGACCTTGATGAGAAAGAGGAAGCGATCCTTCTGCGCTTCCGGCAACGGGTAGGTGCCCTCTTGTTCAATCGGGTTCTGTGTTGCCAGTACAAAGAACGGACGAGGCAGATCCATGGTGTCACGACCAATGGTAACAGAGCGTTCTTGCATCGCTTCGAGCAGTGCTGCCTGAGTTTTTGGTGGAGTACGGTTGATTTCATCCGCGAGAATGATCTGTGAGAAGATCGGGCCCTCCATGAAAGTCAGTTTGCGGCGGCCTGTCTCTGCATCTTCCTGAATGATTTCAGTGCCAGTAATGTCAGCCGGCATCAGGTCGGGAGTGAATTGAATACGACGAAAGCTTAGATGGATTGCATCCGCGAAAGACTTGACCAGCAATGTCTTGGCAAGACCGGGGACACCTTCTAGTAATGCGTGCCCACCTGCGACCATGGCGATAAACACCTGCTCAATAACGTCCTCCTGTCCGACAATCCGTTTACTCAGTTCTGCGCAGAGTGTGTTGTATGATTGAACCAGTTGTTCTGCGGCTTCGGAGTCGGTTATAGAGGACATGTTTAGTGATTTTTCGGATAAATGACTACGGCAAACTGACGGCAAAGCTTTCAAAGATAAAGGCCAATCTTTCTTAAAGCGGAATAATGGGGCCTCCAACCAAGAGGTGCACATTTATCACTGAAATTCTTGATTCGACAGAGTTGACATCATTGATTGCGACCTAGTAGTCTCCAAAAGACCTTCAAACCCCTGAATATACTGGGGATGTGAGCACATCATTATCGCCATGAAAAATATAAAATACATGACGGCCTTGATTGCGTTACTCATTGTCAACCCAATGAATGGCGCCCCTAATCGAGAGGAAACGGGGGCTATTATACTCCAATTGCGACGTGAGATACCCAATGGTTGTGTTTTGGTATCAGAGTTATTGAGCCGTGGAGAATGGCCCGAAGCTCAATTCAGTGTCGTTGAAGTTACAGCACTTCAGCAGGAATCGCTTCCCATAAAACTCCGCGACTATTTTACTAGTGATATTTTGAGAAATACAAAACGAACTGGCGAATCAACTATTCTGTGGCAGCTAGCTGCTACTCCAAAGAAAAGCGAAATCGTTCCGTTTGCGTTACCTGGACGCTTTGATTTGCCTTTTGCTGGAAATTGGGGGGACAGTGTAAATTCCGTCGATGGAAAAATGATGATAGAGGATGACCCTCTTATTTTAGGCAGAGGGTTTGCATGCCTCATTAAACCCGCCGGAGATTTGAGCGTTCCTTTCGACAACATTGTGCCTATCCCAACTGGCTGGGGAAGACTGTTATCTGAGGCCCACCAAGTGCGGCATACTAGTGCTGTTTTGTCTTCAAACAAGGTGCTGACTTCTGATGAGCAGAATGAGTTGCTTTCACTTGCGGATCATTCTAACGCCATCGTCCGTTGCATGGCTTTCAAAAAATTGATAACCACACAGAAGGTGTCTCCTCAGTGGATTGATGCTCAGGTCACTAAAGACTATGGTCTCAATGAATGTGCCGTGAAAATTTTATTCTTACTTGATCTTGAATCAAGCTTGCCGTCATCACTTTTCGCTTTGGTTGACGTGCAACAAACTTCGCGTGTCCTCACGGGTATGGGGATCGCCGCATACTGTAAGCTCCGTTCTGATAAAGAATTGCACAAGCACATCCTTCTACACTTTTCGAGTCCTAATGACGCTGACCGAACACTCAACGCCGAGACCTTGAATCAACCTTGTGTGCGACTACTTTTTCAACTGACAGAGCTACCAGCGGCAAACTTAGACTCGCCTGACA
>VFKY01000295.1 GCA_009885275.1 Verrucomicrobiota bacterium
ATACTCGGCGCCAAGCAGTTCACTCAGCACACCAGTCCAACGCAAATGAGGAGCATGGCGAACAGGATAAGGCGATGTCGCGGTCGCCTTGGGGTCATAGCCCCAGGTGTTGGAATCGCCGTAACAAAGGATGGTTTTCATGGGTAACCACATCATGCCAGCGATCTTAAAAAAGCAAAGTCTCACTGCAGCAAACTCGCCAGAGAACTCAATCCGCAATCACCCGCAGGGCGTGACTCAAACTCTTCGCATACCAGGAACTGGATCGCACGGAACGCAGTTGCACTCCGCTAGGGATAAGATTGCCATCGCTGTCCTTGGCTCCTTCGCTCGTACTGTCGATGATGAGCGGAATATTATCGCGAGAGACGCCGATCTTTCCCACCCAAATTACGACGTGCGAGACTTCACCTGCTTTGTTTTTAATATAAAGAAGATCTCCCGTCTTGAAATCTGTGACCATTTTTTCATAGCTCTCTGACTTTTCAATGCGCCACACCTTCGTGACCATTTTCTCACCCGGCCCCGGCATCTCCGTGAGTAGAGACTGATCTTGCACATCACCGGTCGGCTTAATACCTAGCGCGAGATTATATACGAAAGCTGTAAAGTTGCTGCAATCGATCCCCTTGACAGGCGTCACTGGCGCCTTCGCCAGCGGGTTTTGTGGCCAATCGACTGGGGGTTCCCAATCGGGAATATGATGGTGCTGATAGGCGTATCCACTAAAGCGCAATGCCACGGCAATAATGCGTTCGCGCTGCCATTGCGGCGTTTTCACAAAATTACTGTCTGGTGCTGAAAAATGCTTGGAGGGCGGCCCCCAGCTCTTGTAGCGCCGCTTCGTGCTCTCGGTATACCAATCGCTAAAAGGCACGCTTGATTGTTCCATCCATACACCGCGTACTCCTGTAAGCAGGTCACCCATGAGTTCCTGATCAGTGAAGCTAAACTTCACCCGATAAGGCGATTGATACGTCTGCCCTTGGATTGAGACAGCGAACAGCAAAAACATCGCGCTGAGAACTAAAATGAATCGGGTAGTCATGCGGGAGAGTGTGAAGTGAAGTTTGCTGCTCGCAATGACAAAAAACACTGTACGCGAGCAGAAGTGGCGCCCTCGACGCTTAAGCGCGAAGCGCACCAAAAGCGCAAAGCGACTGGGAGCGTTGTAGAAATTTCTCGAGCCACTTTCGACGCGCACGACCAAGTGGCGAGGGCGCCGCTTCTACACCTAGTCGGGTAAAAGCCATCATAAATGCCGAGATTTTCGAAAAATATAAAGCGCATATATCAGGGCTCCACTCCCGGTAAGCATAGCGGGAATATAAAGCGTGGCATAGGCCCAATGTTGAAAGGCCACCGTTCCCGCTATACCGCCGCAGATAAAGGCAGAAATAATGGTGAAGGAGAGTCGGAGACGGCGCATGTCCACTGGAATCCCGCGCAGGGCATGTCCGAGGTAAATGCCAAGATCGGTGAACATGCCGGACACATGAGTCGTGCGCACCGCAGACCCACTGTAGGCGCTCGCCATCGCGTTCTGCAATCCACAGGCGCAAGAGGCAAGATAAATCCCATAACCCTGATGATGCTCCAACAACGGTACCGTGATGGCAAGCATGACGGATTCCAGAAAAAGCGCGACGCTCGCGACGCGTTTTGGCGAGAACGCCATTCCCAAAAATTTGCCAATGATGCAATGGCCCCAATTAGATTTTAAAACCATTCAACACCTGATCGCACCAGCATTTACGATCGCTTTGCTTTCAGCCATTGAATCCTTACTCTGCGCCGTCATTGCCGACGGCATGATCGAAGATCGGCATCGTCCTAACACGGAACTCATCGCGCAAGGCGCAGCCAATATTGCAAGCGCACTTTTCGGGGGACTCCCAGCGACAGGGGCAATCGCACGCACCGCCGTCAATATCCGAAGCGGCGGCCGCACCCCGTAGCTGGAATCATTCATGCGCTGACTATTCTCGGTATCGTTCTGGCAGCAGCACCATTGGCAAAGTATATCCCACTACCAGTGTTAAGTGCTGTGCTTGTGATCGTAGCCATGAATATGGGCGAGTGGCGTAATTTTACACGTCTCCCCCGCTGGCCTCGCGGCGATGCGATTGTATTTTTTTAACCTTCGTGCTCACCGTGGTTGCGGACATCACCGTTGCCGTCATGTGGGGCATGGTCCTTGGTGCCTTTATTTTCATCAAGCGCATCACAGAAACAACCCATGTATCCGCCATGGATGAAAGCGAAATGGATCTGGCTCCCCAAGATTCTTTAATCGGTAAAGCCGTCCCGGACGAGGTGCTTGTGTATCAACTCTCAAGAGCCTTCCTCTTCGGCACCGCCGACTTACTTGAAAACGCGCTTATGCGACTCAAGCAGGAGCCGGAAATTTTAATACTCGGCCTGAAACAAGTAATGGCGACGGATGTCACGGGATTAAACGCTCTGGAGGAGTTTCATCTCAAGCTACAACGCCGCGGAAAAATGCTCCTCTTAGCAGGCGCTCACAAGCAACCACTCATGATGATGCTGAAGGATGGATTCATCGAGCGTCTCGGTCAGGGGAACTCCTGCGATAACATCGATAGCGCGTTACTCCGTGCGCGTGAATTGATAGCCACGAAGAAGAGCTGAAAGCTGCGATACTTTTTGAAGTCTTCATTTACGGTAAATCATCGAGTGCTGCGCTTCGGGCTGGTTATTAAATCGCGTTTGACAGGTTGCGATGAGTCAGGCAGGATTCGCGCCCGACATTTAGACCTGAACCCCTGGATTATCTTTTGTATCAGGCCTGAATCTTGCTAAATCATATCACCTCCTCAAATAGAGGTGTGCCCGCCTAACAGTAGCAAAACAACGATGCAATTTTTTATTCCCAAGGAAACCTCTACTGACGAAACACGCGTTTCGGTCATTCCGGTGACAATTAGCAAGCTCGTGAAATTAGGTGCTAAAATTTGCGTGGAGACCGGCCTCGGTACCCCTATTCATATTTCAGATGATGATTACCTCGCCGCAGGCGCAACGATCGCCACAGATCGCAAAGCAGCGCTTTCGACAGCTGATGCTGTACTCCGCCTGCGCAAGCCACCGCTTGATGAGATAGCAGCGATGAAACGCGGAGCGTTACATGTAAGCTATCTAGATCCCTTCAATCAGCACGAACTGGTGCATGCACTGGCTGCTGCTGGGGTAAGTGCCGTCAGCATGGAAATGATTCCGCGCACGACGGTTGCACAGAAAATGGACGCCCTCAGCTCACAAGCCAACCTCGGTGGCTACGTCGCGGTGATGCTCGCAGCGAGCAGCAGTCCCTTGGTTTTCCCCATGATGATGACCCCATCTGGCACCATCCGTCCGGCCCGCGTTTTTGTCATCGGCGTGGGTGTGGCAGGCTTACAAGCCATCGCCACCGCGAAGCGTCTCGGCGCCTCCGTATTTGCCTTCGACACCCGGCCCGTGGTTGAAGAACAAGTGAAATCACTCGGCGCAAAATTTGTAAAAGTGGACCTCGGCGAAACTGGCCAGACCGCACAAGGCTACGCCAAGGAATTAACAGCAGAACAGCTTGAAAAACAAAGGGCAGCAATGGCCGAGCAATGCGCGGAAGCCGACATTGTCATCACCACGGCACAGGTTTTTGGGCGCAAGTCACCCGTCATCATGACCACCGCCATGGTTGAAAAAATGCGGGCCGGCAGTGTCGTCGTGGACATGGCTGTAGAAGGCGGAGGAAATGTCGAGTGCTCGCGCCTCGGCGAAGAAGTGGACGTGCGTGGTGTAAAAGTTCTCGGTTATGCCAACCTACCGGGCAGGGTTGCTCGCACCGCCAGTCAGATGTATTCCAACAACCTTGGAAACTTCGTTGAGCACTTCTGGGACAAGGAATCCAGCTCCCTAAAAGTTGACCCCAAAGACTCCCTCATGCAGGGCTGTCTTATTACCCATAGCGGCGAAATCTGCCACGAAAACATCCGCACCCTATTGCAAGCCACTCCCTTGAAATCATGAACCACGAATCCCTCATCTCGGCACTCTACGTTTTTGTGCTGGCAGCCTTTGTCGGCTATCAGGTCATCTCTCGCGTCCCAGCATTGCTGCATACACCACTGATGTCTGCAACGAACGCCATCTCAGGTATCTCACTTGTCGGTTCCATCGTTGCCGCAGGCGAGCAAGCCACTACCTTCAGCACCATTCTTGGTTTCGTCGCCGTCACATGTGCCACAATTAACGTCGTCGGTGGCTTTGTCATTACTGACCGCATGTTGCGCATGTTTAAACGCAAGCCCGCACAGGAAATCAAACCAAAGGAGATTTAATCCGTGCAGCAATACCTTATTGAATTCAGCTACCTTGTAGCCTCTATCCTTTTCATCTTCGGATTGAAGGGCATGAGCCACCCTGAGAGCGCACGGCGCGGAATGCATCTTGCCGAGTTAGGCATGTTGATGGCGATCATCGGCACGTTGATGCACAAAGAAATTGTCAGCTACGAATGGATCATCGCAGGTCTGCTCGTCGGCTCTACGATCGGCACCATCATGGGTATGTGGGTTCCGATGACGGCCATGCCCCAACGAACAGCGCTTTCTCACGCATTCGGGGCCTTTGCGGCATCACTTGTCGGCATTTCAGAATACAGCCGTCATTACGCGTCGCTCGATCATTTCCACATGGGTGCGATTGGTCTGGAAGTCTTCCTGGGCTCGCTCACCACCACAGGCAGTATCGTCGCCTTCATCAAGTTGCAGGGCCTTGTTCGCGGCACTCCGATCACGTTTAAAGGACAGAACATTTTCAATATGCTGCTTATCGGCGCCGTGGTCACAAGCTTCATCGTGCTTACGTTTAGCCCGTCACTCACCTGGCTCTTCATCATCATGGTCGTGCTGTCGTTTGCGTTCGGGGTATTGCTCGTGCTGCCGATCGGCTCCGCAGACATGCCGGTTGTCATGTCCTTGTTAAATTCGTATGCCGGACTCGCCAGCGCCGCCACTGGCTTTGCCATTTCTAATAACGTGCTTATCATCGCCGGCACGCTCGACGGATTTTCCGGGTTGATCCTTTCCATCCTCATGTGCAAGGCCATGAATCGCCCGATGAGCAACGTGCTATTTGGTGCCTTCGGTTCCGTGGCTGAATCGACCGATGCTGGCACCGAAGGCGTCATGCGCGAGATCAGTAGCGAGGATGCCGGAGTGCAACTTGCCTATGCAAGACAGGTGGTCTTCGTTCCCGGTTACGGTCTTGCCACCGCCCAAGCCCAACACGCGGTGCGCGAACTCGCGAATGCTCTCGAAGAACGCGGCGTCACCGTCAAATACGCCATCCATCCTGTTGCAGGACGGATGCCGGGACACATGAACGTCCTTCTCGCGGAAGCAAACGTCCCCTACTCACAACTCTACGAACTGGAGATCATCAACCCTGAACTCCCCTCCACCGATGTCGCCGTTGTCATCGGAGCCAACGATGTCGTCAACCCCGACGCTCGCGACAATCCCAACAGTCCCATCGCAGGCATGCCCATCCTAGAAGTGGATCACGCCAAATCCGTGATCGTTCTCAAACGCGGTAAAGGTCGCGGCTTCTCTGGCCTTGAAAACCCTCTCTTCTTCAAACCGAACACCAACATGCTCTATGGTGACGCCAAAGAATCGCTCATGCGCTTGATCGAATCCGTGCGGCAGGCGTGAGGGTGCGAAAGCATGCCGCTCACGCCAGTGGCATCTCCAGAACAAAACACGCGCCACTGGTTTTCTCCGTCGTATCCAATCGCAGTTTCCCGCCAAGCGCATGACTAAGTCTGCGACACAGCGCGAGCCCCAACCCCACTCCGGGGGCACTGTGTGCCGCCTGTTGAGCAGACTTGTGGAAGGGATGAAAAATACGGCGCACCTCCGCCCGATGAATGCCGCGACCATGATCGCGCACACGAAGTAACGCCATGCCCTTTGCGGTGCCCGCTTCGAGATGAATGATATTCTCTGTCGCATTGGGCGTCGCGTATTTGCAGGCGTTATCAACGAGATTGAAAAGTATTTGTTCCACGGCACTGACATCCACTTCGACATATCGATCAGAGCTGTCGCCGTGGTCCACCACGAGTGAGGCGTTGACCTGCGCCGCGCGACGTTCCAAGGCGGGACGAATCCTCTCGATCAATTCACTCAAGGTTAACTTCTCAGCACGCGCTGTCGCACTGCCGCGTTCCAATTGCGCATAAGCGAGCACATTCTCCACAAGATGGCTCAGGCGTTCTGCTTCGGCTTGCAAGGTGCCGAGATACTCCGCACGCTTTTCGGCACTGGGCAGCATATCATTCGCCAGTAACTCCGCATACAAACGAAAAGTCGTCAGTGGCGTGCGCAACTCATGCGTAACCGCAGAAACAAATGACGCGCGACGCTCACTCAAGGCTACTGTGCCACGGAGCAAGGCGGCAACAGCCGCAGCGGCAAGCAGCACACAAATCCAGGCAATAACCAGCGATCGACGCAACGGAGTCCAGAGCGGCAATAAATTGGTTTCGACTCTTCCCGTAACAAGACGCACGGGCAATGAAGCAAACTGCAGTGGGTTATTATTTTGTGAGGCTAATACGACTAACAGTGATGCCGACGGAAAGAGATCTCTTACTTCATGGAGCAAACTTTCCCGTAGCTTCATCCAATCAATCCACACGCCTTGTCGACGCTTGCTACCGTTCTCCGTGACTTCACGCATGAGCAATAACTCGTCACCAATCCATTTCGCTTGAAACGATCCCACTGTCACTCCGGTGATCGGGCTTAGAGAAGACGCTTCTTTCGCATCTGCCAAGGTGGCGGGCATAGGAACAGGAGACGATGCTGCTTTAGAGGCGCTCGCAAGAGCGCCTCGATCGCCTTTGCCAGAGGCCTCGGCTGTCTCCTGCTTCATTTGTGGTGCCGCCTGCTGCTGTACCTGACTGTTCAAAGCGATCGATCGTTTAGAAAACTCGATGGCATTTTTGTCTAATTGTTCCTGAGGTGGCGGATTATTAGCCATCAATTTATCCTCTCTCACTGACTCTTTTATGGCGTCCGTTTTCATACCTGTCTGCAATCGCTCATTCGAAGCGGGTGCGGCTCTTTGCTTGCTCTGTTCACGCTGCTCTTGAGCCAACAGCAAACGCAAATGCTCAAGCTTCCTCGTATTTTCAGCCATGCGTTCGGTAGAGGTATTGAAATTGTCCGCCGCCACTTTGCATTCATTCCCTGTCGGTGCTTGAGGAGAAGTCACCGTTCCATCCACCGCTTGTTCAAAGTGCAATTGGACGTTCTCTGTTTGCTCGGTCAGCAAAGGCGAGGGCACCAAAATTTGAT
>VFKY01000394.1 GCA_009885275.1 Verrucomicrobiota bacterium
CGTAGCGCACCGTTGATAGCGGTTGTGGGACACTGCCTTGCCGCGATGAGCGGCATTTTCTATGCGAAGCCATTATTGCAGATCGTGACGATGGAAGGATAACCCCGTGGTGGTGTTACCTGCGCCTTTTGCCGGAGCGATTGAGCTCTTTGCGGATTGCTTTTACGATTGGCTGAAAGCGGTCGGAGAGCGCACTTCCGAGTGTGCTGAGGCGTTGCGACATCTTAGCGTGTGGCCACACCTCAGCATGCCTGGAGGCACGCTCTACCACGACGCAAGCAACGAGAGCGTCGCTTCATCTATGGCTATGCATTTACTGACAGGTTCGCGGGATAGGCTACAGATCAGGCGCGACTTTCGTGCCGTGGCTACGTTGCTCGCTCGTTGGTTATTGTGCAATAGCCGTCTCACTCGCGTCTTGCCACAACACGAAATCCATCACCCGATTTTGTAGCCTATCCCGCGAAACCATCAGTATGAATAGCTTAGTCTAAGATGGCGTGAACTTCTGGATGCCGATCACAGAAGGCATCAATCTCGGCGCGAGTCATGACGGTGAATGCGGTCGATAAGGCATCTGACAATGCTGCTGTCGGAGCGCTGGCCCAGACGCGCTCGGCGCGCATCGTTACGGGTTGCATGGTGCGGGGATTCATGATGTGGTTTCCTTTCACCTGAAAGCCGGTGCCGCTGACCGCGCGATCCGATAAGCGCAGGGGCTGTTTCTCTTTGTTGCCGACGGTGACAATCCATCCGTCATCGCCCAGAGGTTTGCCGATGGCGAGAATGCTGCTGTCTCCCGCATTGAGCAGGGCGTTTGCAATGCTCCAGTCGTTCAGTGTGGCCACCGCCTGGTCGAGCGCGTAACCTTTTCCAATGCCACCGAGATCGAGCAATGGGTAATCCACTTGTACAGTCACAAAACCATCGTCATCAAGTTGGAAGACATGCATGCCGACTCGTGCTCTCGCTTCCTCCACTTCCTCCGCCGTTGGCGTGCGGGGTGTGCCATCATCGTTGCGGAAAATTTTCATGAGCGGACCGACGGTGATATCGAAGGCACCATTAGTTTCTTCATGCACGGCTTTGGCGAGACCAAGACAATCCATGGCCGCGAGTCCAACCGGAGCCCGTTCACCCTTGCTCAGATTGTTGACCCGCCAGATGTCACTGCCGGGCTTGTAACGACTTAACTCTTCTTCGAGTCGATCTATTTCCGTAAAGACAGCATCTGCTGCCTGTCCCGCATAGGTCGCGTCCATATCGTCTTCGGCGATGATGATCTCGAAGATCGTCGCCATCGCTTCATGCCGGGCGCGGAAGAAAGGAGTCGGGGACATCACTGGGCGGATAGGGCACGTTGAATAAGAAGTTGATTCCAGAGATCTTTTCGCACCAATACATTGAGATTGATGCCGGGACGCAGACCGAAAATATTGGATTCGTAGGTGATGATCGGTTTAGCGGGAATAGGTTCCGTCAAAGGTTCTGCGGTCGGATCAGTGGTCACTTCGGGAAGTATTTCAGGTCGATTCAAGATGGCCAGTACGGCTTCTGTTTTATCGATATCCATGACGATGACAGGGGCATTAATTTCGGCGGGAACGATGCTTTGATATCCTACATGCGTCATGTTCCGAAGATACCAATGCAAGGGCCAGCCATATTCAGATTGGATAATCTGCACGGGCATGGCTCGATGATCCGGATGAATGGCCGTAAGATCGTGAATGAGTTTTTGTAACTCCAAAAGATTGGAGGACGTATGGGAGTAGACATACGGATTCCTCTCATCGGCTGCGTAGCGATTTTGACCTTTGTAGGCATAGTCGATGGCAAGACTGGTTTGGCGGCAGAGATGGTAAATGCCAAGCGAAAAGGCAAGGAACAAGACCGACTTGATAATTACGCCATCGAGGTTGCGAAAAAACATGCGAGCACCGACGCCTGCAAGCAGTGCTAGAGCGTAGTTCACTGCGAGGATAGACCATGGGGTTTTATAAGGAATGATCGAATAAATACCCAACAGCACAATCACATAGACGGAGAGGAAAACGAGAAATGAGCGCTTGTTTTGTTCTCGCCGCAGGTCAAGAAAGGCGCTCAGGATACCGATAACAGCAAATCCACCAATCATGGCTTCCGTCCAAGTGAAGGCATTTTTTCGCCAGAAGAGAAGGCTGATATAGTAGTCCCATGGCTTTTCATGTCCGCTACCACCGGAGCGTTCGAGATAACTCTTATAGGTCATCACACTGTCGATAACACCTTGCCAATCTTTGAAACCATTAGAGAACATCCATACAGACGTTACCGCGGCGACACTCAGTATCGTCATAAAGGGAAGCCAAAATCGCATCACCAAAGAGGGGCGCTTGAAGGTGTATATCTTGGGTTTAGAATCGAAGCGTCCAATGAGAATTCTCGCAACCACCCAGCCTGCGAAGATGGCCGCGAGATTAAGCACAAAAGTCTCCTTGGTCGCGTGCATCCAGCCGAGAGTTATTCCGGCAATGATAAGCCAGAGAAAGTTTTTGGATCGCGACCATCGCCAGAGGGAGGAAATAAAGAGGCCCAGAAGGAACACAAACGGAACCTCCATGATGTAGTAACGGCTATAGTAATTCATCATCGGCGACACCGCGATGAAGAGGGATGCGATGACCGCGCCACGTCGTCCGAGGGCATCGGTTAAAAGTAACGGCAACAGAATGAGTCCCATGCCAAATATCGCAATTACCCAGCGAAACTGTCTTTCCGTCATTTGGTCGGATTGCCAACCACAGAGTGTTCCTATCCAGCGTGTGGCGTGGTGTAAGAAGGGGCCATGGTAATCCTTGGGATCATATTTGAAAAAATCGGACTTCCAGTAATCCTGAGTTTTTAAGGCCAGAATCGCTTCATCCGTGTGCATGGGTTTTTTCTCCAATTCAGTGAAGCGATATAAACCACCCAACCCTAGCGCGAGAACGAGGAGTAACATAAAGCCTTTGAGGCTGAGTTGGGGGCGCGAACGTGACATGGAGAACAGAGGCTATATACGCCATCGCCGAAAGGTCAACGTGGGCCACGGAAAAGGCGTGAACCTTTGCTTAATCTATGCCAGAGTGCATTTCATGAATTCCCTACGGATACTCTTATGTCTTCTTTGCCTTGTCACGGGTCTGCGGGCCGGGCTTGTTTTTGACGTCAATCCTTTGCCAGTAAATCCAAAGGCTGAGGATGAGGAGATCGAGGCTACTTTTACCTTCACGAATACAGGAGACAAACCGATCCGCATTACCGGACTGGAGAGCACTTGTGCTTGCCTCGAGGCGAGTCTCGACAAAGCAGTCTATGCACCCGGTGAAAAAGGGGTGGGTAAGGCGAAATTCAAGGTCAGCAGTTTCGTCGGGAAGCATGAAAAGTTTCTGCACATCTATACCGATGATCCTATGGAGCCGGACAAAGTGCTTACAGCGATTCTCGATGTGCCGGAGATCATAGAGATCAAGCCGAACAATCTTCAGTGGGCCGTGGGTAGCGCACCCGAACCCAAAGAGTACGTCATCAAAATGTTAGGCACCGATGAAATGCGTATCACCAATATTACGGCGACCCGACAGAATGTGACTTTTGAAAAAAAGGAAATCACACCGGGACGTGAATATCGCATCATCGTAAAGCCCACCAGCACTGCGGAAGTGACGATCGGCGCGTTGAAGATTGAGACCGACAGTAAGATTCCCAAGTATGCCCGTCAGATGGCGTTCTTCAGTATTGTCAAACCGGAGCAACTGGAGAAGGAGACGAAGTAATTCGATGATTCGTGAAGCGTTCATACTTCTGATTTGTGCATTGCTCGCCGCAACCGGAACGCATTACCTGCATCCTCGTGCGCCGGCATGGTATCTCACGGAGGAAGCGATGCCTGAAGATGAAATCACACTGGAGGAGATTGCTTCCAAGTGGCAGGGCGATGTTTTATGGATTGATGCACGGCTTCGTGAGCAATATGAAACTGGTCATGTGCCCGGAGCTTTATTGCTGAATGAACTGGAAGTGAATCAACTGATGCAGGAGCATTTTGAGAAATTGCAGGACAACAAAAAGCCAGTCGTTGTCTATTGCAGTGGTGAGGCCTGTCAAGCGAGCCATAAGATGAAGACGTATCTCAAAGAGCGTCTGCCCATTGAGGAAATCTACGTCCTCCATGGTGGGTGGAAGGAGTGGTCAGGGAAGTTTGGGGCAGGGGTGCGGTGAGCAGGGTAAGACGTAGGCAGGGTAAGACGTAGGCAGGGTAAGACGTAGGCAGGGTAAGACGTA
>VFKY01000105.1 GCA_009885275.1 Verrucomicrobiota bacterium
CGGCCTCAGGTTGATTCATCGAAACCGTATGCGCCGCGCTACGCGCATCATGAAGCGAAAGCCAAGCGAGTGCTGGTCGTTTTTTGCACGGGCGCCCTAAGCCATGTCGACACGTTTGATTACAAACCTGAGCTGATAAAATATCATGACAAGCCGATGCCCGCGGGTGGTGAGAAGTTGATTACCTTTCAGGGAGAGCAAGGGAATCTCATCAAGCCACTTTGGGAATTCAAGCCGCGTGGACAAAGCGGCAAGATGGTGAGTGATCTCCTGCCCAATCTGGCGAACATGGCGGATGACATGTGTTTCATCCATTCGATGACGGCAAAATCTAACACGCACGGTCCTGCCGAAAGTCAGATGAGCACTGGTTATACGCTTGATGGTTTTCCTAGCATGGGAGCTTGGACGAGCTACGCGTTGGGTAGTGAATGTGACAATCTTCCTGCCTTTGTGGCGATTCCTGATCCACGTGGTGGTCCACAGATTGGTCAACGACAATGGGCGAGCGGCTTTTTGCCGGCGGTGTTTCAAGGCACTGCATTTAATGCCGAAAAACCCATCGCCAATCTCGCGCGTCCTGCAACGGTCAGTGAAAATGCAGAGATGGCAACGCGCGAGTTCTTGAAGCAACTCAATGCCAAAAATCTTGAAAAGCATGTGGGCGACACGGAACTCGCGGCGCGAATTTCAAGTTATGAATTAGCGGCGAAAATGCAACTCGCTGCGCCTGAGATTAGTGATATCCAAACTGAAAGTGAAGCGACTCGCAAGCTTTACGGTGTGGACGATGCTGATAAAAATAAGGCAGGCTTCGCAAAAAACTGTATTCTCGCACGGCGGTTATTGGAGCGGGGAGTGCGCTTTGTGCAGCTCTTTCACGGATCCTATGCCATGGGTGAGGGCGTGGGGAATTGGGACGGGCACAAGACCATCGCCTCGCAGTATCCCGGACATGCTAACATTCTGGATCAACCATGCTCGGCATTGTTAAAAGATCTTAAATCCCGCGGCTTACTCGACGATACACTCGTGGTTTTCGTCACAGAGTTTGGTCGCATGCCTACTTTCCAAAAGGGCGCCAATGGTCGTGATCATAATCCCTCGGGCTTCACGGTTTGGCTTGCA
>VFKY01000102.1 GCA_009885275.1 Verrucomicrobiota bacterium
AATGCACCAGGAACGTTTCGCGAGTTCGCTGTTATAGAGTGATATCTCTTCACGAAGAGTGGAAATATCCTCAACTGGATTACGTCCTTCACTTCCGGCTATATCAACTACAAAGAGCAGAACTCGACAACGCATGATGTGACGCAGGAAGTCATGACCGAGACCGATGTTGGCGTGCGCGCCTTCAATGAGCCCTGGAATATCGGCGACCGTGCCGCGACGGGATTCGCCAAAGTGTACCACCCCGACATGTGGTTCGAGAGTGGTGAAAGGGTAATTCGCGATCTTCGGTTTTGCTGCCGAGATCTTGGTCAAAAGAGTGGATTTACCAGCATTAGGAAAACCAACAAGTCCGGCATCGGCTATGCTGCGAAGTTCAAAATGGAAAAAACCTGAGTCACCTTCGATACCGGGAGTGAATTCACGGGGCGCTTGATTGGTCGCAGATTTAAAATGAATGTTGCCCTTGCCGCCTCTGCCACCTTTGCAGAGAATATACTCCTGATCGATTTCCGTGAGATCGGCGACGATTTCATAGCCGGAAACGGTTTCACCAGTTTCTTCATCGGTCGTTTCGGTGATCTTGCTGACGACCAAACCGGGGGGCACTTTGTAGACGATGATTTTACCTGATCGACCAGTGCATTGTGTTGCGCCGCCTTTTTGGCCATCTTCGGCGATAAGCTTGGCATTAAAGAAAAAGGTGCGCAGGCTGTCGGTGCTGTTATCCACCTTGAGCACGATGTCACCGCCCTTGCCACCATCGCCGCCATCAGGACCGCCTTTGGGACGGAACTTGCCTCGGTGAAAGTGTACACTGCCATCACCCCCACGACCAGCGCGGGCATATACTTTGATCTGATCTACAAACATTGGGGCTTACTATCGGAAGAATGAGGCGTGCGTCAATCACAGGAGCTACTTTGCTTGAAGAACATAGATTGTGTCCAAAAACAGGCTGCTTCGGCCTTATGCAAATGTATAGGCGACATCGCCACCTGATTATCGCCATATCCAACTCACTTATCATTCCTATTTGCCAAGCCTCGCGCTCCTTTTACACTCATCATCATGTCAAAAATCTTTAGTATTCTTCTCTGGGTAAGTATCTCAGCACTTGGTGCCTTTGCGGTCGCAGTATCAGCGTTCCAGAGAGACGAACCGGTTAATGCCCTTTGGCTCGTGGTGGCAGGTGTTTGCACTTTCTCAGTGAGTTACCGCTTCTACAGTGCTTGGCTCATGGCCAAGGTATTGGTGCTCGATGATCGTCGTGCTCCACCCGCTGTCACCAAAGCCGATGGTAAAGATTTTGTGCCCACTAACAAATGGGTGGTCTTTGGTCACCATTTCGCTGCTATCGCGGGTCCAGGTCCGTTGGTCGGTCCGGTTCTGGCAGCTCAGTTTGGTTATTTACCCGGAACACTATGGATATTGATTGGCGCGACTCTCGGTGGTGGCGTTCATGATGCGGTGATCCTTTTTAGCTCGATGCGACGGGAGGGGAAATCCTTGGGGCAAATGCTCAAGGATGAGATCAATCCCTTCGTTGGTCTTGTGGCTATGTTCAGCTTGCTCGCCATCATGACCGTGCTGCTTGCGGTTCTCGGTTTGGTCGTGGTGAAAGCTTTAGCACATAGCCCTTGGGGACTCTTCACCATCGCCATGACCATCCCGATGGCCATGCTCATGGGCTTGGCGATTCGTGCGGGTATGAATGTTACCTTGGTTACCGTGATTGGGGTGGTGGGATTGCTTGCCTGTGTCTGGGGTGGGAGATTGTTGTCGCCCGGAGCGAACGCCGCCCTGACCTGGAGTTCCACCAATCTCGCTTGGGCGATCATGATCTACGGCTTCTGCGCCTCCGTGCTCCCCGTCTGGCTCTTATTAGCGCCGCGCGACTACTTAAGCACGTTCATGAAACTCGGCACGGTGGCCATTCTCGGGATTTTCATAGTACTGGTGGCTCCTCCGTTGCACATGCCGGCGGTGACCAAGTTTGTCGATGGCAGTGGTTGGGTCGTTCCCGGAACCGTGTTTCCCTTTGTCTTTATCACGATCGCCTGTGGTGCGGTTTCAGGATTTCACTCACTGATCTCTTCGGGCACGACTCCAAAATTGATGAAGAGTGAAAAAAACATCCGTCTCGTCGGATACGGAGCCATGGTTACTGAAATGCTCGTGGCACTGATGGCCATTATCGCAGCCTGCGCTCTGCAACCTGGACAGTATTTTGCGATTAACACCCCCGCCGATCCGGGAAATCCTGCCTCCCTCGTGGCGGCCATTGCTAAAGTAAACAGTGTCGTAGGGAAAGATGGCAAACCGGAATTTCCCATCACGCTTGCAGAAATGGAACAGCTTTCCAAAGACATGGGGGAACCCACGCTCATTGGGAAAACCGGTGGGGCTCCAACCTTTGCGGTGGGCATGGCTGCCATGTTTGACACCGTCTTCAAAAAATTCGGCATGGGACATGGCCTGCTCGATCTTTGGTATCACTTCGCCATCATGTTTGAGGCGCTCTTCATTTTGACCACGCTCGATGCGGGGACGCGGGTGGGGCGATTCATTCTACAGGATTTGCTGGGGCACTTTTATGCGCCATTAGGGGATACGAGTTCGTGGTTCAGCAATATCCTTGCGAGTTTCGCTTTAGTCGCAGGGTGGGGGTATTTTCTTTATCAGGGCGCTATTGATCCCGATGGTATTGCCAAGAGTCTTTGGCCGATCTTCGGGATCGCCAACCAGTTGCTCGCTGTCATCGCCTTTTGCCTTGGCACAACAGTGATCATTAAGATGGGACGAGCCAAGTATGTCTGGTGTACCTTGATTCCCCTCTGCTTTCTTGTGGTCGTGACCTTCAGCGCTGGCCTCATCAAAATCTTTGCTGCCGCCCCTCTTGGCTTTCTCGCCAGTGCCAGGAAAGCATCAGAAATGGGCGCACAATCGCGAGTGGTAATCAACAATTACATCGACGCCGGAATTGCCGGTATGTTCCTCATCATGGTCGCCATCATCGTGACGGGCTGCGCCATGG
>VFKY01000330.1 GCA_009885275.1 Verrucomicrobiota bacterium
CTTTCATCACTGGTCATGAAATGGTGGTCGACGGCGGCTACTCTTCCATGACGATTTAGCGTCGGGACGACGCGTTGAACGGGTTGAAGGTTGAGACGGCCTACGGCTTGGTTGAGTAGGCGATGGGTGAAAAAAATCCAGCGTTGGAAACTCTCTCAACCTTCTCAACTCCTCAACCCTCTCAACCCTTCCCCTCCATGCTCACTTCCGATTTTGATTACCTTCTTCCTCCGGAGCTGATCGCCAGCGAGCCGCTGCCAGATCGCGCCGCTTCGCGGATGCTCGTGGTCCATCGAGAGTCTGGCATGATCGAACATCGGAGCTTTCTGGATTTGCCATCCTACCTCCGCGAAGGTGATATGATGGTGCTCAATGACACGCGCGTTGTGCCTGCTCGATTTTTTTCCAACGATGGAACCAAAGAACTGCTCCGTGTTGATTCTCTCTCGCCGACAAACTGGCGTTGCATGGTGAAGCCCGGCAAGAAACTTCGAGTCGATCATCAGATCGAAATCGGTTCCGCCACCGGCACGGTGAAAGAGATCATGGAGAACGGCGATCGCATCATCGCCTTTGACCAACCTGTTGATGAAGCCACGCATGGACATCTCGCCCTGCCGCCCTACATGGAACGGGAAGAACGCGAGACTGATAAAGAACGTTACCAGACAGTGTTCGCCAGACACGAAGGCTCGATCGCAGCTCCAACCGCAGGCTTGCACTTCACTCCTGAGTTATTACAAAAAATACCACACACCTTTGTCACACTGCATGTTGGTGTTGGCACATTCCAACCAGTGAAGGTAGATCATCTCAATGAGCATATCATGCATTCCGAGCGATACTCGTTGCATGAAAATGCCGCCGAAGAGATTCGCCAAGCCAAACGCGTCCTCGCTGTTGGAACCACCGCCACTCGAGTTCTAGAATCCATCGTGAAAAAATACGACCGTGTTCAAGCGGATACTGGCGAGACCAACATTTTCATTTATCCGCCCTATACCTTCCGTGCGATCGATGTCTTGCTTACCAACTTTCATTTACCAAAATCCACCCTGCTAATGTTAGTTAGTGCGCTTGCGGGAAAGGATATTATCTTCCGTGCCTATGAAGAAGCGATCAGCGAACGCTACCGATTTTTCAGCTATGGCGACTGTATGTTGATTCTGTAGTCTCCTTAAACGATTTACTTACACCATGAAACAAACCATCCTTCATTACTTGTTCGCCGCAGGGCTTGCCTCCCACCTCTCTCTTACGGCATGGGCACACGAGGGTGTCCACCCCGCCAAGGGATCTGAAAGTGCGCCGGCAGAGCCAGCGGCAACCATTCTTGGGCATGGCTCAGACAAGTATAAAGTAGATCTCCACTGGGCCAAAGCGGATCCTAACATCGCGCCAGTGATTAATTCACATGCCATGGTCGAGGGACGCGATGGCTTGATCTATCTGGTGACTGATCACCCGCAAAATGCGTTTCTCGTCTTCAAAAAGGATGGGACCTTCGTGCGAGCTTTCGGCAAAGGACTAGAAGGCGGGCATGGTGTCGAAATATTCGAACACAATGGCGAGGAATTTCTCATTCACGTGGATTGTGGTTGGCACTTTGAAGCGGAAGGATGGAAACCCTCCGCCGGAAATGGTCGAGTAACCTTATTAAAAACTGATGGGACGATTGTGCGACACTTGCCGACTCCCTACGAACTCGGCATCGGGGAAGCGGGACCAAAAAAATTCATGCCCTGTGACGTAGCCGTAACCGCGCAACATACAATCCTGATCGCCGACGGTTATGCCTCAAACTATATTTATGAAATGACGATGACGGGTGAGTTAGTGAAACGCTGGGGCGGTCGCGCCGAAGGGAAGCCTGAGGATCTCCAGAACGCGCACGGAATCTCCATGGATACATCGAACCCTGCCAAAACACTTGTCTGGGTACCTTCACGATCCACCAATCAAATCAAGGCCTTTACTTTAGCAGGCGAATATGTCGAAACCATTGAACTTCCAGGCGCTTATGCTGGGCAACTCTTCTTTCGAGGTGACCGCATCTATACGGCCGTGTGTTGGTCTAAAGAAAACGGAACCGGTCCGCGCTTGAATCAATCAGGATTCCTGCTCGTGATGGATCGAGCCTCGCACAAAGTGATCAGCGCACCTGGTGGAAATGAACCCGTGTATGTCGATGGTAAAATACAACCGCTTTATCAGACCTGAAAAACATTCATTCATGGCCATGATCTCTACGTAGATAGTGAAGGTGATATATACCTTGGCGAATGGAATGCTAACCGACGCTATCCTGC
>VFKY01000250.1 GCA_009885275.1 Verrucomicrobiota bacterium
CATTGAGGCTGGTACCATGACCGACGATGATGAGACAGGTTTGCTCTCGAGGCACTCCCGCCGCCACTTCATCAGCACGCTTCAAGAGTAACCGGGTCATACTCGGATGGATGCCGACTGGGTCACAGTAATAAATGGTTTTTCCATCGCGCTGAGTGATCGGTCCGTCGAGTCGGAGTTCACGCGGTAGAATTTGCTGACAAAAATAGCCTTCGCTGATAAAATTCGGCACCACGTAAATCTCATTGCTCTCCACCGCATAATAGATTTCACGCATGGATGGTTCTTCTTTCCAGAAAGCGCAGACCACTTCATCGAAAACTCCACGACTACGGATCTCATCCGCATGTTGCAATGTCGGAGTGCTGGAATCTGGATTCAACGTGGATCCATGCCCAACAATAATAAGAGCGGTGTTCTTTATCGAGGAGGACATCATTGATTTAAACGAACGATGCGGGCATGAAGCTGCAAGTATTCATATTCAGACATGGAGATCGAAAACTTAGCGCAACGTCCTCGGCACATAGACGGCCTCCATGCCTGCGGCCTTTGCGGCTTCGAGTCCACTACGCCCATCTTCAAAGACAAGACAATCTTCCGGTGCCACGCCCATGCGTTCTGCGGCGAGTAAAAACATATCAGGAGCCGGCTTCCCGCGTTGGACATCTTCTGGCGTAATAATATGCGGGAAGAGATGGAATAGGTTCGTGTTTTTTAGGCAGGCATGAACGATGGGCGCTTCGCTACCGGAAGCTACCGACAACGGATATTTTCCAAACAGCGACTCCGCATAGTCCGCCACGATATTCACGCGAGGCACTTCATTGATACGCTTATGAAACATCGCTGCTTTGGTCTCAACCACGAGCCGAGGATTCACCTTCGCTCCATGCTTCTCATTAAGAATGATAACGGTATCAAACTCGCTAATGCCGGCATAAAAATAGAACTCCTCTTCGGTGAATGGATAGGTCGCACCAGAGAGAGTCAAAGCTTCCACCCAGCAGGCATAATGAATAGGCATGGATTCCACGAGAGTGCCATCACAGTCAAAGATATAGGCTTTAAATTCGCGATCAGGAATAGGGAGCATCTTTGGCGATGACACAGACTAGGCGTTGCGGCAAGAAAACCTTCAGGCATTTGCAATATCCACAGGCGCTTGCTCACTTTTAATCGAAGGCAAAGCCACCACGGCAGCCGCGGGAGCACCGCCAACAAGCTTGCGAAATATGCGTTGAGGGAGACTAACACCTTTTTCTTCTTCCGTGAGTTGTGATAGCGCTTGCGATTTGGCTATTTCCCATGCTGGGGCAAAGCCAGGGGCATTGATGTTCATATGCCTCTCTGCTCGCGCATAGACTTCAAGTTCACGGTCCAGTCGATTGTCACTCCTATCATTGAGTCGAGCGACTTGTATGCGCAGATTTTCATTCTCCTTACTGAAGCGATCTCGTTCTTTGGTGAGATCAGCCGACTGACGTTGATCGAGCTCCATCTTGTCACTGAGCATTTTTTTATAGCGTCGAAATTCACGACTCGTGCGCCAATGACCGCGAATGGAAAACAGGTAAAGCACGAGCCCTAGTGCAAAACCAATACCCAAAGCGTAAAAATGGCTGGAATTAAGATGCATCTCCATAATGATGGAGTTTAAGCCCAGTCCGACAAGATGGCAAAGGACAAGTCATGATCATCATGGTAAAGTCACGGCCTGTTGTCATAGAACTCCCGTTCTGGAAGCACCTGCATTTTCCCATGATTTCCCTACCACCCACATCTAAATCAGGAAACCCCGAGCCATTTGACGGCGACGTATGCGTCTCATTTCGCGAGACAGTAAAGTCCATCTCACTTCATGAAGAGGCTCTGGCAAGCTTGCTCGATCTTAAGCCACAAGGACGCTTGGTCATCCTCACCTCTGCTCAGGCGGGACTGGGCAAGACGCATCTGCTTTCGCGCATGACACATGCACTCTCAGACAATGCTGTCTTTATCGCACTGCCATGGCAAAGCTCCGAAAGCTTGTCATGGGGAGCAACCGGCAGAGCCATGCTCTCCGATTTGTTTCAAGGCGATCCTCGGGTAAATCAGTTACAACAACTCTGTGGAGCAGTGCATACCACCCTACTTTGTCATCTCATCGAAACAGGACGCATTCCCAGTGCCGATGCAGAGCAAATCGTGATCGCGCTCGCCCAGAGTCCACTGGAATTGTTTACTGAGAGCGGGCCTGCTCGCCCCATCAGCGAATGGTTTCGTGCGAATTTTCAGCAGTTGCGTAAACTCATGGCGGAGTGTTGTCAGTTGCCAAACCTTCCGATGGTCGAGGAGTGGTTGCAGTTGATGTTTGAATATACTTCCTCCCCATCGACAAGCACCCTTTCAGCCCTGTACGAACGCATGGGAAATGAGAGCGGTGTCGAAGTGCCCTGTTTTTTAAGCATCGCCACGCATTGGAAACCCCTAGTGCTGGTGGCAGATCATATGGACGGACTTTTCCATGATCCTAATTCCGGCACCATCGTCGCTCAAATGTCGGCCACACTTGCCTCGCTGCCACGGGTGCAAGTCGTGCTAAGCATGAATGAGGACCTGTGGGAGTCCGCCTTTGGCAGACAACTTCCTGCGGCGCTCGCGAGCCGACTTCAGCCTCATCGACTTTCCCTGCAAAACATCAACCGTGCCGAGACCTCGCTACTACTGAAAGAACGACTTCAACTTGCTGGAGAATCCGAAAGTACGACGCGTGATTTTCTAAAATTCATGGATTCTCAAGACGCCTTGAAAGAGGCCACCTCAACCCGTAGCATTTTGAGAACGGCGACGACTCAGTGGCAGATTTGGCTATCTGAGGGCACACTTCCTCCACCCAAAGCCAAGGAAATCACCCCTCCCTTACTCCAAGAAGAGCGTGATCGCGGCAGTGAGTTATCGCGACTGGCCTCGATGCTCGCGGAAGTCACCGTCAAGCCTGGGGTTACGGCTGCGTCTGCCCCTAACGACGAAGCCGATGACTTCGTTCCTGAACCCTTGATGGATGACGATGTGTCGGTCTTTCAGGCAGCTCCAGAGATCCACCCTCAAAATCAGGGGACTAAGGCCATCAATAACATCAGTCTTCTCAAATTACGAGAAATGATCAATCAGGTAAAGACCCCCCTCAATACTGAATCCACGCATAAAGATGCTTGATCTCTACAACGAACAAAGTATCTCCCCTAACTCATGTCTGCGCTTGTAAAAGTTAATCACCTCAAGGTTCACTTCCCCATCCAGGGTGGTTTTTTGCGTCGTCAGGTAGATGTGATCAAGGCAGTTGATGATCTGAGTTTTTCCATCCCCGAAGGCAAGACACTCGGATTGGTTGGCGAAAGTGGTAGCGGTAAATCCACGGTTGCTCGTGCGCTCCTGAAATTGATGCCTGTGACGAGCGGCGAGGTATTTTATCAGGACAAAAACATCCTGCCCTTGAGTGAGGCGGAGTTCCGTCCGTTGCGGAAGCAAATGCAGATGATTTTCCAAGATCCCTATGGCTCCCTCAATCCACGAATGACCATTGATGAAATCGTAGGGGAACCGCTCCGGATTCACTTTCGTCATCTTAATAAAACAGGGCGAAGCGATACGGTGGCCGCCTTGCTTGAACGGGTAGGACTACCCTCCGAGAATATGCGCCGCTACCCACATGAATTTAGCGGCGGACAACGTCAACGTATCGGCATTGCTCGCGCACTTGCCGTACAACCCAAGTTCCTCATCTGCGACGAACCCGTCAGCGCCCTCGATGTCAGCGTACAGGCACAGATCATTAACCTACTGCGGGATCTTCAGGAACAGTTCAAACTCACTTATCTTTTTATTGCTCATGATCTCGCAGTCGTGGAACACATGAGTGATGAAATCATCGTGATGCATCACGGTAAAATCGTGGAACAAGGCACGTCAGAGCAAGTTTGTTCCAATCCTCAACACGAATACACTCAGAAGCTCCTCGCCGCAGTGCCAACTCTTTAAGAGACAAAAGACCAAAAGACAGAAGACGTAAGACATACTCTACTTTATTCTTCCTACTCACCGACTCACCGACTCACCGACTTCTGTCTTCTGCCTTCTAATCTTTTGTCGCTTCCATGACCCCCCTCTTTCGAAAGTTTCTTGGTATTCATTGGCTTCTATTTGCCAATATGGTCATCCTCCTCATCTGGGGTGTTTATGCCATTTACAATGCCTCTTCATTTCGCACAGGTACAGACGCCTACCTTGCCGGCAAGTGGCGTGATCAAGTGCAATGGGGATCCATGGGGCTGATCATTTATTTTGGAGCCAGTCTCTTGGACTACAAATGGGTACGATGGGGTTCATGGCTGCTTTATCTCGCCGGTATCATTGGTTTGATTCTCGTAAAAACAAAAGGCGACGTGATGAAAGGGGCTCGAAGTGTGATTGACCTTGGTCCTATTAATTTTCAGCCATCGCAGTTGGCGATTGTGGCCTGCATTGTATCCCTCGCCGTCGTGCTGGGAGATCTCCATCGTATCAGTCCTGCGTTTCGTAAACACTGGCTACGTATTCTCGTGTCCGGAATTCTCGCCGGCATCCCCATGCTCATGGTACTCAAGGAGCCTGATCTAGGCTCAGCCGCTGTTTATGGCCCGGTGGTGGTAGCCATGTTTCTGGTGGGTAGCATTCCTTTTCGCTATCTCATTTCACTATTTCTTGTGGTCGCCTGTGTCGTTCCCGTTGCTTACTTTTTCGTTTTAAAGCCTTACCAAAAAGCTCGGGTACAAGTCTTCTTTGACATGATGGCAAATAAGAAGGTCGATAAACTTGGCGACGCTTACATGGCCGACAAGGTCCAAATAGCCGTCGGCTCCGCGGGCTTTGAAGGCAAGGGGCCCCTATCAGAAAAAGTTCCTGAACACCGCTCCATACACCGGATGTTCTACACACCGACAGAAGCCATCAACGACTTTATCTACTCGGTCATTGTCGAAGAATTTGGCTTTCGTGGGGGGATCATGCAAATATTCGGTATCGCGCTGCTTCTACTGCAATGCATTTTTGTTGCCTTCTATGCTCGAGATAATCTCGGCCGGCTCATTGTCGTTGGCATTACTGCCATGTTATTTGCCCATTCCATGCAAAACATGGGCATGAACGTACTCATGATGCCCATCACTGGTCTACCTCTCCCCTTCACCAGCTATGGCGGCACCTTTCTCGTCATGTGCATGTTCCTCATGGGCATGGTGCAAAGTGTCTGGGTGCATCGTAATATCTCGCCCGTGAAAAAGGGCCGCACCGATACCACAGTGGACGAGGATGATTTTTAAGAATCGATGTTGTAGGGCGGGTGCTCCGCCCGACATCATCTTTTTTTGACAAGGCGAGCGGAGCCCCGCCCTACAAATTTCCAAAATACCGTTAAGCAGAAATACGCTCCATCACCGCACCGAGACCGGCGAGCTTTTCATCGAGATGCTCGTAGCCGCGATCGATGTGGTAAAGACGATGAACCTCCGTGCTGCCTTTGGCATGGAGCGCCGCCAATACCAGCGCGGCGGAAGCACGCAGATCACTCGCCATCACAGGGGCGCCACTGAGGGTTTCCACACCGGTGATCCGCGCAGTATCACCTTCAAGATCAATATTTGCACCCATGCGTTTGAGTTCGGAAACGTGCATGAAGCGCTGAGGAAAAATAGTTTCCTTGATACTACTCAATCCTGGAATAGTGCAAGCTAATGCACAAAACTGAGCCTGCATGTCGGTAGGAAATGCGGGATAAGGACGGGTCGTGAGATGAAAGCCCTTAGGCGTCGCACACGAAGTAATTGTAATGCTGTCCTTGGTCGTGGTGATACCGTAACCTGATGCAGTTAGGATATCCGTCACATTCTTGAGGTGCGCTGGAATGACACGCTTCACGGTCACGCCGTCGCCGCAGATCGCACCGGCCACAAGGAATGTGCCTGCTTCAATACGATCAGGAATAACCGTGTGTTGGGCGCCGTGCAATTCCTTCACCCCTTCAATGACGATGCGAGTGGTGCCTGCCCCCTCGATCTTTGCGCCCATCTTGATTAGGAAATGCGCCAGATCCTCCACCTCGGGTTCTGCGGCAGCACCTTCGATTATAGTGGTGCCCTTGGTTAGGACTGCCGCCATCATCACGTTATCGGTGCCCAAAACCGTGGAACCAAACTTGCCCTGCAAATTCATCGTGCACCCTTTAAGCGGTTTCTTTGCTTCAATGTGAAGATTGCCTCCGTCCATGTTTACCGTGGCACCGAGATACTCGAGTCCTTTGAGATGCAAATCCACTGGGCGGTCCCCGATGACACAACCGCCAGGCATGGAGACAGTGGCCTTGCGCAAGCGACCGGTGAGCGGGCCCATAACACAGATGGAGGCCCGCATTTTTCGCACAAGATCATAGGGAGCGTCGGAAATGATCTTTTCCGCCTTGATATGCATGGTGCCACTCGCGCGCTCTACTTCCGCACCCAATTCACGCAGAATTTGCAGCATGTAGTTGGTGTCACTCAAGTCGGGGACATGATGAATGATGCACTCTTCCTTGGTCAACAGGGCTGCGGCGAGAATCGGTAGCGACGAGTTTTTAGAGCCGCTAATATTTACCTTACCTTGCAGACGAGTGCCGCCTTGAACGATGAGCTTTTGCATGAGAAATAGATTTATAGAGGTGCGGGGCGACGAGCAAACACGAAACGTTCAATGCCCGCAAGATCCACCGTCTTTTCGATGGCTTGGAAATGGTATTTTTGCAAGTACTCGCTGACAATGTCAGCCTGATCGTGATGCAACTCAAACGCGAGTAACCCCTGCAAACTCAGATGCACCAACGCCTGTTCAATGAGGCGAAAGGTGATATCCAGCCCTGACTCCCCACCATCGAGAGCAAGCGCCGGATCACGCAACACTTCCCGACTCAGCGCAGCCAGTTCCGTGCGTGGGATATAGGGAAGATTGGCAACGATAAGATCAAACTCTCCTTCAATTTTTTCAAACAAATCACTGCGAATAAAACGGACACTCAGCTTGAGCCTATCCGCATTGAGTCGCGCAAGCTCCAACGCGTCCTCGGAAATATCTGCGAGAGTGACTTGCGATTGCGGCCATGCTTTGGCCAGTGAAAGACCAATGCAACCACTGCCCGTTCCCATGTCGAGCAATGTCGCGGGAGGAGATTGTCCGCCGAATTTTTTCACCAACAAATGGACAAGATGCTCGGTCTCAGGCCTGGGGATCAGTGCCCGATGGTCGCTGACAAATTCGCTGTCGTAAAATTCTACCGTGCCGAGAAGGTGCTGCAACGGTTCTCCTTCCCCTCGACGTTTAAGCAGACCTCGCAACGGTTGTAACTCCGCTTCCTTGAGAGTCAGGTCAAATCGCATGTAGAGATCCAACCGACGACATCCCAACACATGTGCCAACAGATGCTCCATGTTGAGTCTCGCGTCCTCGACTCCACGCTTGGCAAGATAGTCCGTGCCGCTGGTAAGGGTTTCGAGAAGGGCTTTCACAAGGTAAGAAACAACAGAATGCACCTGTTGCATAACCGCACGCAGCAAGCGGTCAAGCGGCAAGTCTGGAGCAAGCCTAGTAAATGCACCAGTGTCTCGCCGTGACATCTGCTTTCGTATCGCAGCGCGCTGAACCTCGGCATCACCTTCAACATTTCCATGTGCTTGATGCAACACAGCGACTTCGGCTTTTCCGTCACCAGCGGCAAGGGCTTCAGCAACAGGCTTGGGACAAGCTTTCTACTTTGAGTTTCCAAGCGACGTTGGCGTCGACTCTACTCTGGAAGCGCTGCTGACTACTGCTTTCCTTCAAGGGCCAAACGTGCCGCCTCTTTTTTAAGCAGGCGCCCAACACGATGTTTGGCGAGATAGACTTGAGCAGCATTCACACCAAGCTCCTCTTTGACACGATCGGCTGTCCAGCCCTTGATAACGTAGCAAGAGAATATCTGAAACTGCCGAGGGGACACCATGGTGCGCACTTTACGAAGCGCGAGGTCCATGATCTGCTCTTGCCATTCTCGATCCCAAAGCTTTTCAAGGGTAACTCCTTTAGGATCCGCGCAGCGATCAATGGGAGCCGTACGCCGCTCTTCGTCTTCATCGTAATGAATATTTGCTTCGCGCTCGTTTTGTTTTTTACGACGGCGAAACTGATCGACAATGCGCCAACGAGCCTGATTAAGGAGAAAACTTTTGAAGGAACCTTGAGTGGTGTCGAACTTCTTTTTTTGGAGATTCTTAGCTACCCCAATAAATGTCTCCTGCACCACATCACTTGCCTCGTCATCACTCAATCCTGACTTGCGAGCCACGTGAAAAACGAAGGTGGAATAGGTACGGTAAAACTCATCCCAGCTCGACCAGTCAGACCAATTGTCGAGCTTCTCGATGAGAGTTTTACGGGTTATTGGAGAAGTTCGGATTTTCTCCTCAATGGGCGGGGTCTCTGCCATGAGAGCCAATAATAGAGCTTCAAGGGTGTCTGGCAAAGAATCTTTCATTTATTACTAACACGAAAGAGGTATTTACTAGCCTCCGTTAGACCTGTTTATTCAAGATTGCCAGGAATCCCAGCCCACCATCGGATTATTCGTTTCCAATCATGTTTCCCAAGAAAATTATCATCCTCAAGTGCTTTTGCATCGCTGTGATATCGATGGTTTCATGCAGCCCAAACCAAATGCGGAATTCCGCAGATCGTAAGGTATTCGGCATTCTTGGACGCAAATCTGCTAATGTGCCCAATGTTGGCAAGGGCATACTGGACATTACCCCACCAGCACCCATCTCTCTCGATGGACTGGCAACGAATGCTGTGGGGCCAGAGTTTCTTGGCGATCGCGCTAAAATCGAGAACCGGGCAAAAGTGTTGCCTCTTCATGAAGCTTTGCGCCTTGCGGTAGTGCATAATCGCGAATACTTGGGTCAAAAGGAGCTCCTTTATCTTCAAGCGCTGGATCTAACTCTGATCCAACATGAGTTTACCCCAATTTTTGCAGGGATAGGAGCAACGGCGGCCAGACAGACTAATACGCCAAATACAGTGATTATCAGGAGTCCAAATCCTGCTTATGCAAGAGAACTCAATAGAGGAGTCATTAACCCTGTATCACGTCAATTCATTGAAAGGAATGTCACCACCTTAGTCGCTGAAAACACCTTTACCGCCACGGGCAATCTCGGCGTTACCATGCTTACGCAAACTGGGGCGCGCCTCGCTTCCAATCTTTCCACTGACTTCCTTCGCTTTATTACAGGAAATTTGACCAAGGTCAGCGATTCAACACTGGCCGCTTCCGTGACTCAACCTCTTCTTCGTGGTGCTGGTTATCAAGCCACCATGGAGACGCTCACTCAAGCGGAACGAGATTTACTCTATGCCATTCGTGATTTCGCTCAGTATCGCAAAATCTTCACGGTAGATATTACCTCCAAATATTACCGCACCTTAGAAGCACGTGATGCTGCAAAGAACGCCTATCTTGCATTCAAAGCATTCGAAGCAATCCTCATCAGTGAACGAGCTTTAGCAAAGGAGAATAGACGTACATCGTCCCAATTGGGATTGATTGAACAGGCATCTCTCAAATATGAGCGCATTTGGATTTCTTCCGTTAGGAATTACGAACAGCAGTTGGATGATCTCAAGATCGCCTTGGCAATCCCCGTGCAAACACCGATCATCCTAGACGAGAAAGAACTTTCCAAGCTCTCTCTGGAAGATCCAAAAATGACTCTTGATGAGAGTATCAAGACAGCACTCGTAACAAGACTGGAACTCTACAATGAACGTGATGCCTTGATTGACAGTGAGCGTAAAATCAAAGTCGCTAAACAAAATCTATTACCCCAACTCGATCTTGGGGCCCGCTACATCGTGGGCGGATCATCCGCTGATGGCTATCCAAAATTAGATTTTAAAGCTCATGAGATAGCCGGAGGACTGGATATTGATTTACGGCTGGATAAAACCGCTGATCGCAATGCTTATCGCTCTGCGCTTATCTATCAGCAACGCAAAACGCGTGAACTAGATCTTGCTGAAGAGAATGTGCGCTCCTCTCTGCGCGCCACTTGGCGTGACCTTGAGGCGGCTCGGAAACAGCATGATATCGCCCAGAAGGGAATATCTCAAAGCGTGCGCAGACTCGAAGAAGAAGAACTGCTCCGAACGCTTGGACGAGGCACAGCTCGTGATTTGATTGATGCCCAACAGGATTTAATTGAGTCAAAAGACATCCTCACCTCAGCACTTATTGCTCATACAATTGCCCGATTGAAGGTATGGCGAGACATGGGTATTCTTTTCATTTCGAAAGAAGGCAGTTGGCGCCACGTATTACAAGAGGAGAAAGCACCCGCACAGGATGAATAAATTACTGAATAAAAAAATAGGGCTGATAGCCGGAGTCATCTTGGCAGGTGTATTCACGACTTGGCTTGCCATGAGCCGGAGCAGTGCCGACATGAAGGAAGTACCCTTTATTGCAGTACAAAAAGGGAACATCCAGATTGACGTGCTACAGGGCGGTGAAATCCGTGCTCTGCAAAATTACGAAGTTAAATGTGAAATCGAACTCGCCACAAAAATACTCAGTTTAATTCCTGAGGGATACCAGATCACCACCGAGGACGTTAAGAACGGAAAAACACTCATTGAGCTCGATAGTGCCGACATTAAGGACAAGATAACGACGCACGAAATTGAATTTCAAAATACCGTTTCTGCATTTATCGATGCGGACGAGCAACGCGCCATTCAGACAAGCGACAATCAAAGCAGCGCTCGGGACGCTGAGCAGGCCATGCGCTTTGCCTTGATGGACTTCTCCCGCTACATGGGATCAATAGCTGCGGAAGGTGCCATGAAAGCGCGGGTATTACCCCATAGTTTAGAGGCACTTGAGCAGTATGTCGGCAAGCTGAATATTCCCATCCCTTCGACCTCAAATCTCACTTTAGGCAACAAGAATGTCGCGAGTAAAGCTCCGACAACTGCCGTGGAAACTACTGAGGCAAATGAACCACTTAAAGCGCTGGAACAACCCATCACCGTAGTCGAAAATGACGCAGAAATTAGCCGTATTGATTTTTTAAGTTTTCTTAGCAACGACAAGCTTGGTGATGGTGAAGCACAACAAAAGCTTCGCCAATTGAATGATGATTTGTTGCTACACAAATCGGAGCTTTCACTGGCTAAACAAAATTATGAAGCGAGTGAGCGTCTGGCTGACAAAGATTTCATCACCAAGACCACGCTTGAAAACGACAGGCTTAATCTTGAGAAATCCACCCTTGCTGTCAAAACCGCAGAAACACAGCTCGATCTCTTCAAAAAATATGAATTTCAGAAATCAGCGGAGCAAAGTCTCTCCATTTATGAAGAGGCGCTTAAAAAACTCCAACGAACCCTCCGGGCCAACCGCTCCCGGATGGCTCAAGTGGAGTCCAAATATCAAACAGCCAAACGGCGTTATGAGATGGAATTAGAGCGCAAGGAAAGCCTCGAACGCCAACTCAAAAACTGTATCATAAAGGCCGTCGAACCTGGTCTTGTCGCCTATGGCTCCCGAAGTGGTAATAGCAGTTCCTACAGAACAGAAACAGTGGAAGAAGGCGCGCCGGTTCGATTTCGCCAAACTCTACTGACTATTCCCAACATGTCACGAATGGGGGCAGGTGTCAGCATTCATGAATCACAAGTCAAAAAGGTCCGCATAGGTCAGCCTTGTCGCATCACTGTCGATGCTGAGCCCGGCAAGACTCTTGAAGGCACGGTAGCGGAACTTGCCGTACTGCCCGATTCTGCCAGTTCACGATACACCCCAAATCTCAAAGTTTATCCCGCAGTAGTTCACATTGATGGTGCCTATGAATGGTTAAAGCCTGGAATGAACGCTAAGATTGAAATTATTGTAAATCAATTGGACGACATTCTCTATGTGCCTGTGCAGAGCATTGAGGTAGAAAACGATCATCACTTCACCTACGTCCACACCGGCAGCCGCATGGAGCGTCGCGAGGTTAAAACTGGATCCTTTAACAATGATTTCATTGAAATTAAAAGCGGTCTTGCTCTCGGTGAAAAAGTGGCATTAGCACTGCCAAAAAAACAAAACATGGAAAGCAATCCATCCGCCGTTCACAGTGCTGCTGACAATAAACCCAACAGCAACAAGGATAAATCAAAGCCCAAAGATGGTGATGAGAAGGGTTTAGCCATCAAGTAACTTGATGCCATTCTGGATCTAATCCCTAGCTCTGGAGATTGAGGCCCGAGCACTCCAAAAAGCCAACACGCATGGTGAAGCCCATCATTGAACTAACTAACATCAGAAAAACGTATCGAATGGGCGATATGGAGTCTCATGTGTTGCAGGGGATTACTCTGAGCATTTTTCCTGGAGAATATGTTTGCATCATGGGACCTTCCGGGTGTGGTAAATCCACGCTATTGAATGTTTTAGGATGTCTCGACCAGCCTACATCGGGTTCATATCTCCTAAGCAGTCAAGATGTGGCGCACCTCAATGATGACGAGCTTTCACTCGTCCGCTGCCGCAATCTCGGCTTTATCTTCCAAAGCTACAATCTCATCCAACAGCTCACCGTAATCGAGAACATCGAATTACCGCTCTACTACAAAGGAGTGCCCGAATCTGAAAGTCATGACATTGCCGAAAAGCTGGCCGGACAAGTTGGACTAGGAAAGCATCTCCATCACCGCCCGAATGAACTCAGCGGAGGACAACAACAAAGGGTTGCCATTGCCCGATCTCTCGCGAACGATCCACTGGTCATTTTAGCCGATGAAGCGACGGGGAATCTTGACTCTAAATCAGGGCATGAAATTCTTGGTGTTTTCGATGATTTACATCAGCTTGGTAAAACATTGATCTTTGTCACTCACGATGAGCGTATGGTGCAGCGATGCTCCCGTGTCGTCAGGTTAAGAGATGGTCACATCGAGAGCGATGAGCCCGGCGGCGCCCGTAAACATAGAGCTGCGAATCCTGTATCGGAACTCCATATGAACGATGTTACTGAAGAATCTGAATCAAGCGCAGACCTCCCCACATCTGTATTTTCGCACTAATTCATCGATATCATCACTCTGAAATATCTGAATGTTCTCGCTCGCATCTCATCCATTCCTCAAGCTTGCCTGTTCGCCCCAACACATGTGGCGCTCGATACTCCTCGGCTCAAAGAGCTTGTGGCTGCATCGACTACGCTCCATGCTCACGGCTCTCGGCGTAGTGTTTGGAGTGGCTTCAGTGGTTGCCATGTTGGCCATTGGTGAAGGCGCGAGCTATGAAGCACAGGAACAGATTCGCAATCTTGGATCACAAAACGTTATTCTTGAAAGCATCAAGCCCCCTGACAATCAGGGTCCAGGACAACAAAGTCGCAGTTTTGTCATCGAATACGGCCTGACATCTCGTGACATTAACCAGATTCGACAGACCATTCCCGGAATCTCAGTCGTTGTGCCCAGTCGTATCATCAGTGAATACTTATGGCATGATGACAAAAACATCGATGGCAGCATTATTGGTGCTTTACCCATCTATCCTGAGATGCGAAATCGCAAACTCAGCAGCGGCCGTTTTTTTACTGATATCGAGCTTGCGGGGCGCCTTCCTGTTTGCGTCATAAATCAAACATCTGCCACTCGTCTTTTTCCTCTTTCTACACCTGTAGGTAAATCCATTCGAGTGCGAGGTTATTACTATCAGGTCATCGGCATCATGGAAGATGAAGGTCAACGCGCCACCACGGAAAGCACTGGCAACGGCAACAAATCCAGCAGTAGCCTCGCTCAAATAGTGATTCCATTTACAACCCTCATGGATCAGTTTGGAGATACATTTTTTCGCTTTCGCAGCGGTAGTTTTGAAGCTGAAAAAGTTGAGTTTCATGAAGCCATTGTGCGAGTGGATGATGTCAATGAAGTGGTCAGCAGAGCGGAAGCCATCAAACAAATTCTGTCTAAAAATCATCCGCGCGAAGATTACCGAGTTACTGTGCCTATCGAATTGCTAAGGCAGGCAGAACGGACCAAACGCATTTTTAGCATCGTGCTCGGAAGCATTGCCGCCATTTCCCTTCTTGTCGGGGGAATAGGAATCATGAACATCATGCTAGCGAGCGTTACGGAGCGAACTCGTGAAATTGGTGTTCGACGCGCGCTTGGTGCTAAGCAACGTGATATTGTCTTACAGTTTCTCATTGAAACCGTGCTTCTCTCCGGCGCGGGCGGCGTAGTAGGAGTTATCTTGGGACTTGGCATTCCAGTTGCCATCAGTCACTTTGCAGGGGTCACCACCGTGATCAAGCTCTGGGCCCCTTCCTTGGCGTTCTCCATCTCCGTGATGACAGGCATAGCTTTCGGTATCTATCCTGCCTTGCGCGCAGCTAAGATGAACCCGGTAGAGGCCCTAAGACACGTCTAAAGAAGGTTTTCTGGACGCCATTTCTCAAGCGCGAGTGCGGCAGCGCCGACAGAGCCAGCAAATTCACCCATGCTTGAAATACGAATAGGCACACTAGGATGGTAATCGCTCTCAAACTTCACTGCCACCGTTCGCACGGTATCTAGATACTGATCGCCAAGCGACGTGAGAGGCCCAGCAAGTACCACAAGCTCGGGATCAATAAGTTGAACTATTTGAGAGATGATCCAACCGTGAATAGAAGCAACTTCACACATCACCCTCGTCGCGATTTCATCCCCGTTTTTCACAGCCTCAATAAATTCATCGGTCTCGAGAATTCGGCCACGCAAAGTAGCGTCCTTGTCCAAAGCTGATCTCATGGAGGCATTTTTCTCAATGGTGGCACCAGCACGCCATGTCCACTCATCGGTACTTGCATCATAGACTGGACAGTTCCAGCCCCGGATTTCTCCACCCAGCTCGCGATGCCCCGTGGCTAACTCCCCATTACGTATGACACCGGCAGAAACACCGAAACGCACACCAAGACAAATCAGGTCCTGACAGCCTTGAGCTTCGCCAAACCATCTCTCAGCAAGTGCCATGGTACGGATATTATTTTCCACAAAAGACGGCGCCTTCATTGCCGCAGAAACCTTGGCCGCGACAGGGACATCCTCCCAACCAGGAATATGAATATACTTTACGCCAAGACCTCTCATCGTTGATACACGGCCCGGCAGAGCCAAACCGACGGCCAACAAATGCAGTCTAGTTTTTTTACGCAGAAGCTTAAGTTCATCAATAATCTGCTGCATCACCGCATCCGCTCCATCTTTGCCATTCAGCTTCACACGCTTATGCGCGATGGGTTGCTGGGCAAAATCGACAGCGGTGAGAAACATCATGTCCGCGTGAAAATCCACTCCGAGAAAACAACCGCTTTTGGGATTGGGACGAAGGCGGGTTGGGGGGCGCCCAGCTTCCTTGGTAGGTTCAATAGATTCTTCGAAATACCCCTCGGCAACCAACGCATCAACATGACGCCCTACTGTTGATGCCGCGACACCAAGAACTCTCGCCACTTCCACGCGAGAGAGGCCATTGTGCTCACGAACTTTACGGATAATCTCCGCAGCAAAATCCGTGTTGTCTTGAAATTTTAATCCCAGCATTTGTGTTAGTCCATTAAGTCACTATTTTTTGTATCCGGTAACAAGACAAGAAAAATTAGACCTATCAAGAAGAATCCTGATAGAAGTGAAATCGCCATTCGCATATCCATTGCAGATTTCAACCATGCTGAGAGCCAGATTAATACCGGTGCCGCCAAAACACGGCCGGTATTAAAGCAGAATCCGGCCCCTGTTGCCCGTAAATGAGTCGGGAATAACGTAGGAAAATAGACAGCATACCCTGCATGAATACCTTGGGCAAAAAAGCCTAATAAAGGCAGCATGCAAAGCAGGAGTTCATAACTTCTTAATAGCGATGGGAGCCAACAGACCAATGGCGTGATGATGAAGGCGCAAATATGCATGAGCATAAAAGTGCGCCGGCAACCAAACCTGACACTCAATGGACCAAAGCTAAGCATGCCCAAGGCCGCTCCAATCGCCTGAACAAATCCATAGGCAACCTTTGAACGCCTACTGACCTCTTCGATGGGTTCTTTCGCTTCCGTCAATATCTCTGCCGCAAGATCCTGACCTGCCACCACAACACCCCAAAACGTTGCCAATCCAACCATTGCAAGCAAGGCTCCATAAACAGCTCTTGAACGCATCACCGGATCACTCAACAAGTCACGATAACTTCCGAGTTCATTTTTTTTACTCGCTCGCGCCACTAACCATGCCTCTGGTTCCTTTATTGATTTCCTCACCCAAAACACCAGGATGGCTGGCAAAATTCCAATCAAATAGGCCAGACGCCAATGATCTCCTACCCAAATTCCCACCCCAGCAGCAAGCCATATACCAAGGATACTTGATGCATGATAAATACCTCCTGCTCTTGCTCTTGCCTTACTGGGGAAAACCTCGGCAACTAATGCCACACCCACCGCCCATTCCCCTCCTACTCCCATCGCCACAAGAAAGCGTAATGCCGCCACATGCCATAATTCCGTGGCTGATGCTGTCAGCCCTGTAAAAAGTGAATAAAACAAGATAGACATGAGCATGGCAGGTTTCCGGCCCCACTTGTCTGCCAGAGAACTGAACAACCAGCCACCCAACGTGCCACCTAATAAAAAGATACCAAGAAATCGATCCCCCCACATTTTGACATCAGCAGGTGTAGCCGCTGGTCCAAGGATTTCCGGTAACATCTCCTGACGCGTGATGTTGAAAATTTGCCCCTCAAAGGCATCAAACATCCAGCCTCCAGAAGCAATAATCAGGACAAGCCATTGATAGCGAGTTACCCCATCATACCAGCGAGATGATGTAACAGCAGGTGAACTCATTCTTGTTCTCTTTTCAGACTATTATTTTTCAGCCATAAACTCAGCTATGGACACAACCTCACCATTTCTCGCCGAAACTCCAGCGGCCAGACACAAACCCACACTCCAAAGCCCATCTTCACCACTTGCGACCGGTGCTGTTCCATCACGAATACATCGAACACACATGGCAATTTCTTCGCCTAATTCATATACTTCACCTGATGGGTTCTTCATTTTCACTTCTTCAAATTTCTCTCCATCAAAATAGGTAAGTGAAAATTTGGGGTCCAATGACCTGTCAGACGCGCCCCTCCAGGATGCCGACAGAGCTCCTTTTGTGCCACTCACTTTTATAGTTTGATGATGCTCGAAGGAAGCTAAAGTCTGGGAAACAACCGCATAGGCTCCAGATTTATAACGCATTATGGCACTGAAATTGTCATTTAGATTCGGACGTAGCGGCTCATGCGAGTTAGCTGTCGCATAGATTGTCGATGGTTTCCCGTGTTCTGAAAGATACCATCGCGCAAGGTCGAAAAAGTGAATAGGTTCCTCAAGCGACCAACTCCCAACACAATCGAGATCGTAGCGCCACCCTTTTGCTCCCTGTCGATAGGGGCCCCTTGAAAGCTCCACCAGAACATACTTCGGGGATCCGATCTTCCCACTCTCGATCATCTGTTTTACTTTCCCCCACTGCGAAGACAATCGCAACTCATGACCAATGGCCAGCATCTTCTTTTTTACCATGGCCATCGCCATCATCCCTCGGCAATCCTCCAGTGTAAGCGCCATTGGCTTCTCCAATAACACATGCTTACCCGCAGCGAGCGCCGCGGTGGCAATCTCCACATGACTATGGCTCGGAGTCACTACATCAATAATGTCCAATTCAGGTTCCTCCATAAGATCCCTATAATCTGAAAGAACCGCGACATCAGGATAAAGTTTTTTAGCTTCCGCACGTGTTTCTTTGGTGAGAGCAATGATAGCGCGGAGCCTGGCACCTTCGGTCGACACAATAGATTGCGCATGCAGTTTTCCCCAGGCACCAAAGCCCACGAGTCCGAAATGTATTGTTCTACCGCTCATCGAATTCCATCTTATGAAGCATCCATCAATAAACAATAGAGAAATATCTTTGCTCTCGAAATTAATGCACCTACATTTCAATCCTGCTTCTAATCATCTCAGCCTAATACCCATTGAATTTAATCTCAACCATTCCCATTAGAACAAAAAAGCGAGCCGCTGAGATTGCTTGGTTTGCCTCTCTTTGCTCTGATGATTGTGAATATCTCGGAGTTCCTGACAGCCGTTTAAGCAGTAGTTTTGAGCATTGTTCGTCGCTTGTTAAACAGGCTGATGAGGCTGGCTACCAAAACATTCTTCACTCCACCTCATGGGCCCCCGGTCAGGATGCATTGGGTTTCGCCTTTGCTCAAGCGGTCCTAACAAAACAAATCAATCAACTTGTAGCTCTGCGCATGGGGGAGATTTATCCGCCGATGCTAGCTCGATCCATTGCCACGCTTGATCATATTTCCAAGGGGAGGCTTACATTAAATATCATCTCCTCAGATCTTCCAGGCATGAAGGAATCAAATGCAGAACGCTATGCTCGCAGTGAAGAGATTCTGATTATTCTCAAGCAATGCTGGACGCAGGACACTGTAGAATTTCAGGGGCGCTTTTATCAGGTCAATGCCCTGAACACGCAGCCAGCCAAACCCTATCAGCAAAACGGCGGCCCCCTGCTTTATTTCGGCGGAATCTCACCTTTAGCCGTCGAGTTTTGCGCAAAGCATTGTGACGTTTTTCTCATGTGGCCAGAGAAGTTCACCAGCCTTGCAGAAAACATGCAAGCAGTCAGCACACTGGCCGCCAGAGCCGGGCGCACCGTAGATTTCGGATTGCGCATTCATGTCATTGTCAGAGAAACCGAAGATGAAGCCAGAGCTGCTGCAAAGAAACTTGTATCTAAACTGGATGATAAAAAGGGAGAAGAGATAAAAAGCCGCGCGCAGGATCGCTTCTCCACCGGGGTACTGAGACAGGATGCACTCCGACTGGAAGCCGATTCCGAAGGCTACCTTGAAGAACATCTCTGGAGCGGTATTGGCCGCGGACGCAGCGGTTGCGGCAGTGCGATTGTCGGAGATCCCGATCAGGTCTATGCCAAGCTTCAGGCCTATATGGATCTCGGATTTCGCTCCTTCATTCTCTCGGGATACCCTCACCATAAAGAATGCGATCTCTTCGCTCGCTATGTCCTGCCCCGCATGGAGACCTGCCGACTGAATGAAGTTCAAGGACGTTTGCCCGGGATGATGCCTACCGCTTCGGTAAACTGAACCACATTTTCTTCGCTTACTTCCGCTTTACCAATCGCCTCCGTGTGAAATCGTAACGTATGCCAAACAACGACGCCACTTCCCTATCTCGTTACATCATGATAGGTGGATTCCTCGGCGCAGGAAAAACCACTGCCGTTGGGAAATTGGCGCAGCATCTCACACAAAATTCGGTAAGGGTCGGACTCATCACCAATGACCAGGCAGGCGGCCTCGTGGATACCAAACTTCTGCGAAGCCAGGGATTTGCCACCGAGGAAATTGCCGGCGGCTGTTTTTGTTGTCGCTTCAATACTCTCGTGGATGCCGCCGGGAAACTCACCCAGTCCACCCGCCCCGATGTCTTCATCGCGGAGCCCGTAGGAAGTTGCACCGATCTGGTGGCGACAGTGACATACCCGCTGCGCCGCATGTATGGTGACAACTTTCTCATTGCACCACTCAGTGTGCTCGTTGATCCCATTCGCGCTCGTCGTGTCTTCGGCCTGGAAGCTGGCGGTAATTTTTCAAGCAAGGTCGTCTACATTTTTAAAAAACAACTGGAGGAAGCGGATGTCATCGTCATCAGTAAATGCGATCTACTAAGCACCGATCACTACCAGGAGCTGGAAACCGTCCTCTCCACTGAGTTCCCCCATGCCCGCATCTTTGGGATTTCCTCGCGCCATCAAACGGGGCTTGATGCCTGGTTCAATTATATCACCAGCAGTGAACAGGAAGCACGCAGCACCATGGCAGTGGATTATGATGTCTATGCCGATGGAGAAGCCCTGCTCGGGTGGTTAAACGCCACGGTGTCTCTGAGTGCTAAAGAAGAGTTTGATGCCAATGATTTTCTCAAAGCGTTGGCAGGCGAAGTGCAACGTCGCCTGATTCAACAGGATGCCGAGATCGCCCACTTCAAGATGACCTTCAGCCCGGATGACAGCCTCAGTGGTGAACTCGCCTCTATCAATCTAGTTCGCAACGATCATGTACCGGAAATTGGTATGGCGCTTGAAGAACCCACCAACAGTGGGCAACTCATCATCAATCTCCGCGCGGAAACCGCACCGGATGACCTTGCCAAAATCATGCGCGATTCCCTTGAGATCATCGCCGATAAGTTCGCCTCCTTGTCCGCCAAAGTGGAGCACGAAGAACACTTTCGCCCCGGTCGCCCCACCCCGACCCATCGTGACATCCAACTGGCTTGAAGACTCGAACGTCCCGACTCAGGACTTTTTCTATTTTGTGAATGCTTAGGGGCAGGACCAATAAGTAAAATCCTAATTCCGATCGTTCATGTAGATGCCCAAGTCGTGTTTAGCGACGATACCTTTATTTAAAACGCTCTAACTAGCGCTGGCGATTCGTCGCAAAGGAGCAAAGGAACCAGTTTTTAATCTTTGCTGCTTACGCTCCTTTGCGACAAATCTCACATCACATCCAACTTCATGATCACTCAAATCCTAGCTTCTTCATGTAAACAACGCTCACAGGAATTTGCTCCATTGAGGTCGAAGACTCGTCTTCAATAAAGTAATGCTTAATGCCAATTTTCTTGGCGGCAGCAATCACTGCAGGATAATCCACTTGTCCGGTGCCCAGTGTCACATCGTTTTCCACATCGGTCTTACCGGTAAGAGAACCCGTGGCTACGCCCCTCTTTAAATCCTTAAGATGCATGAGTTTCCAGCGGGTGGGGTATTTTTCGAGCAGCTTCACCGGGTCCTGACCGGGGAAAACAATCCATAGGACGTCCATTTCATAGCTAACATGCTCGGGCTTGGTTTCAGCAAACAAAAGATCAAGCAACGTGCCAGTGCCATGGGGTTCAAACTCGAAACCATGGGCATGGTAGAAGAATGTAATGCCTTCTTTGGCAAGCGCTTCGCCAGCACGATTAAAGGTGGCAATGGCATCGCGGCACTCTGCTTCATCGAACGCATCTTTGTGATCAATCCAAGCGCATCCCGCAAATTTCAGTCCGAGCGTCTTGGCATCTTTAACCACACCTTCGAGATCGGTTTTGTAACGCGCATAGGGAAAGTGACTGCTGACAGGCTTGAGTCCTCGCTGCTCCAGTTCCTTTTTGAACTGCTCCGGTGTTTGATCGTATGTGCCTGCAAGCTCCACTTCTTTGATGCCAAAGTTTTTCACTTGATCCAAAGTCCAAGCGACCCCACGCAACTTGAACTGACTGCGCAAACTGTAGAGTTGCAGACCAGTGGTCGGTTCCTCGGCGGAAACAAAGACAGTGCCAGCAAACAGTACCAGCGAGGTGATGATGGAGAGACGGTGTATTTTCATAGGATGAGAAGAAGATTCAATATCCAACGAATAGCCGTCCCAATGCAATACGTCAGTTATACTTTTGGCTTATTTCGCCTCAGGAACCGGCGTCGGTAACGGAGCCTTGGCAACCCCGAGTGCTTTACGATCCATGTTTGAAACGAGATCCGTCTCCGTGCAAGGCACGCTTGCTCCAGCATCTGGCACCGCA